>DAOWCM010000140.1 GCA_030639555.1 Candidatus Eiseniibacteriota bacterium
ACCGCGTTGGTACTTGACCGAGCGCGTGACCAGCCCCAGCGCCTCCACAACGAGCCTGGCTTCCTCGGCGGTCTTCCCGACCAGGGAGGGCATCATGAGCTCGACCGGCCTGGGACCTAGGCTCACCAGCATCCGCACGCCGGTCCCGAGCGGCCGCACGGCGCCCCCGCCCGGGTCGGTACCTATGACCCTGCCCCGCTCAACGTAGTTCGTGTGAACTTCCACGACGTCCTCGACGGCGAACCCCGCGTGCTCGGCGTCGAGCTGCGCCTGCCTCGCGTTCAAGCCCGCGAGCATCGGGAGGCTTCTCATGTCCGCGCCGGAACTGACGATGAGCCCCACGGTTCTGCCCCGCTTGATCTCCGTGCCCACGCGCGGTGTCTGGAACGCGACTGAGCCGACCGGCACCGCGGGATCGGGCCGTTCGGCGTCGACGCGGATATTGACCCCCGCGGCCGCGGCCATCTTCTCGGCCTCAACCACCGGCACTCCCACAAGACCGGGAGTCACGGTGAGGTCTCCGCGGCGGACGATGATGGGCATGATGATGTAGTTGACGAGGAGGGCGGCACACACCACGGCCGCGAACACTGCCGACATACGGAGGAGAACGCGCCGCACGGCCGGACCGACGCGTCTGCGCTCACGGGTACCGGTCTCGGGCGCATCGCCGGATGCGGGACGAGAACCATGGCGCCTCAACACACGTCCTAACAGACGTGCCACGGTGCTCTCAGACCTCGGGGTCGACTCACGCAACTTCCTTGGTCTCCATTGCCAGCTCGGTGGACTCCTCCGCCTCCATGACCAGCGGCTCGCGTCCGCTCCTAACCAGCCTCGCCGCGAATGCGCCGTCGATCGCGTGTTTGTGAGGAAGCACACGGACGAACCCCCCGTCCACGAACATCGGTGGCACGAAGTCCGCGGCGTCCTCCAGCGCGAAGTCCGGGCGCTTATTGAGGAACCGCGTTACCACCTGCTCGTTCTCCTCCGGCTCCATCGAGCAGGTGCTGTAGACGATCCTCCCGCCGGCGTCCACCAGGGTCGCCGCCTTGAGGAGGAACCGCAGCTGGCGTTCGACCTGGCGCGCGAAGATCTGCCTCGGGTGCATTCGCTTGAGTTCCTCGATGTCGGAACGCACGCGCTCGCGCGCGTCCAGATCGAACTTCCAGCGGGAGTCGGCTCGCCGTCCCAGTGTGCCCGTGCCGGTGCAGGGCGCATCCACCAGGACGCCGTCGGCAGTGCCGTCGGCCTCGGCGATAGCATCGTCCCGAATGACGTCGCAGCTCTTGATCGAAAGCCTCTCGATGTTGCTGGCCAGCTTAGTGGCGCGCGGTTCTGAGATCTCGAACGCCTTGATCGTCCCCTCTCCGAGCATGCGCTCGGCGATGTAGGTCGTCTTGCCGCCGGGCGCCGCGCACATGTCTATGATGTCCTCGCCGGGACGCGGGTCCAGAAGTCGCACGGCCAGAAGCGTGCTCTCGTCCTGTATCTGCATCATTCCGCTTTTGAAGCAGTCCAGTTCGGACACGTCACCTCCGGTGCGGATCTCGCGACATTCGTCGAAGTAGCGCCCCGGACGCGTCTCACGTCCCTCGGACTTGAGGGCCCGCGCCAGCGCCGGCGTCGTCGAGCTCAGTCCGTTCGTGCGTGCCACCAGACGCGGCACCTCGTTGTTGTATTCGCAGAAAACAACCGTCATCTCGACACCGTACCGGGCGATCCACCTCTCGACCAGGACCTTGGGATGAGAGTAGACGACGCTGATGTGGCCCACCGGGTCCTTCCGCATGTCCGGATAGTCCGGTCTGAGCGATGTGAGGATGTTGCGCAGCACGGCGTTCACGAGACCGGCGGTTCCCCTGTGCCCAAACTCCTTCGCGAGTTCGACCGATTCGTTGACCGCGGCGCGAGGCGGTATTCTGTCAAGGTAGTCGATCTGATAGAGCCCCAGGCGGAGCGCATTTCGGATGGGGACGGGAAGCGACGTCAGGCCACCCTTGACGTACCGGTCCAGGACCCAGTCGAGCCTGCCCTTCCACCGAAGGACCCCATAGGTGAGATTCTGGGCGAGTGCAGTATCCCTCGCGTCCAGGTTCGCGCCGACGAGGCGGTGCTCGAGCACGACGTCGATGTTCCGGTCGCCGGACTCCCACTCGGTGAGGCTCAGGAGTGCTGTCTTCCGCGCGCCCAAGGGTACCTACCTTCCGGCGGAAGCAAAGAAGGCTATCGCTTCCTCTACTCGATCCAGATTGACGGTCGTGTCACGGCACGGGCCGTGCGGTCGCTCGTTGAGAACTCCGTAGACCGGAAGCGGGTAGCTGTCCTGTATCCCGCTGGTCAGGTCGGTCTCGCAGGCGACTGCGATGATGGCCACAGGCCTCACCTCGCCGATGACGCGGCGCGCCAGTGTACCGCCCGTCGCCACCGTCAGTGCCAGGCCGTGCTCCCTCGCAAGTACCAGAAGGCTGGAGATGACGCACTTGCCGCAGCCCTGGCAGTTCTCGATGAGGCCACCTGTGATCCTGTTCGGACAGTCGGTCGACTGCAGGCAGTGAGGCAGCAGCAACAGCAAGTTGCCTTTTCTCAGCGTGTCGCGCCCGGCGCCGACCAGGGCGTTGTTCACGGCGATGAACGAGCGCTTGATCCTGTCCTTGTCCATGCCGATGATCCGCGAGAGCATGAACACCAGAGGGAAGAGTATGCGCACGACCGTCGCCGTGATGCGCTGGCTGAAGAGCACGCGCCGGCCGGTCAGCGCGGACAGGGCAATCATCCCGAGTCCGAGGGCGATGGCCGCGAACCCCAGCAGAGCGGCCACGCCGACGATCACGGGCAGGTCTTCCTGGAAGCCGGACAGCCGCGGCCCGATAAGATACCACGCGACCCCGGCCAGTACGGCCAGGAGAATCAGCCCACCCCCTGCGACGGAGATGAAGAGCTTCTTCTCTCCGAGTTCCATCACTGCCCTCCGGACGTGTCGTCGGATCGCGCAAACGGCCTCGTTCCCACCTCGGGCCTGTAGCCCCGCACGAACGAGGCGGCGTCCATTGCGCTCTTCCCCGAGGGTCTAAGACGAGTCAGCCAGACGCTGCCATCCCCCGCCGCCACTTCGATGCCCCTCTCGGCATCGAGCGTGAGGATCTCCCCCGGTTCGCCCCTCCGCCCCGAGTCATCACCCCGCGCGGCCTCGAGCACCCGGAGCACCTTCCCGCGGTACCACGTGAACGCTCCGGGCCACGGCGTCGTCCCGCGGACGTGATCATACACGCGGCGGGCGTCCCCGGACCAGTCCACCTCCCCGTCGGACTTCCTGAGCTTCCGCGCGTACGTCACCAAGGCCTGGTCCTGAGCGATCCTGGGCGCCGTGCCCGCGTCAACGAGTTCCAGCGTCTCGATGAGCAGGTCCGCCCCCATCACTGCCAGCCTGTCGTACAGCTCGCCGGCAGTCTCGTTATCGGCGATGGGCGTTTTCCTCGTGAGGATGATCTCGCCGGCATCGACCTTCTTCGCCATGAACATGGTCGTGACACCGGTCTCCGTCTCGCCGGTCATGATGACCCAGTTGATCGGCGCGACGCCGCGGAACCGAGGAAGAAGCGACGCGTGCACGTTGATGGCACCTCTGGGCGGGCACTCGAGGATGTCCTCGCGGAGTATCTGGCCGAAGGCCGCGACCACGATGACGTCGGGCGAGAGCGTCTGCAGACGCCCCACGAACTCGTCGGTGTTGACGGTCTCGTGCTGCTCCAAGGGAAGCCCGAGCGCCGTCGCTGCATCCTTGACGGGCGGGCTGCGCAGAGCACGCCCCCTGCCGGCGGGGCGGTCTGGTTGGGTGACCACGAGCACTACGTCGTGGCCGGCCTCACTTAGCTTCCTGAGGGACGGGACCGCGAAATCGGGGGTCCCCATGAAGACGATGCGCATTTGGGCAACTCACTGGGACCGGCGGCGGCGCCAGACGCGGAGCGTCATCGCGCCGGTCTATGTTCTTCGGATTCGCGCCTTTACGAGCTGCCGTTTGATCGGATTGAGGTGATCGAAGAAGAACTTGCCATGCAGGTGGTCGACCTCGTGCTGGAATATCCTCGCCAGCGCGCCCTCGACCTCCAGCTTGACCGCGTTGCCATCCCGATCCAGGCCCTTGATCACGATGTGACTGGGACGCTCCACTTCGGTCGTCACGCCGGGACAACTGAGACAGCCTTCCTCAATGATCGTGCGTCCCGTCGTGTAGACGATCTCCGGATTCATGAGCACAACCGCACCGTTGTAGACGGCTTCCGTTCCCTCATGGTCGGGCGGCGGCTCGGCGACGATGATGGACAGCGCCTTGCCAACCTGGGGAGCCGCGAGACCGACGCCCGGCGTCTCTCCGTTCCGCATGGTGTCGATCATGTCATCGAGGAGCGTCCTTATCTCGTCGGTGACGTCCCCGATGGGTTCCATGCGAGCCCTGAGAGCCGCATCGCCGTGCCTTATGACCGGGAGTATGGCCATTCCGTGTGCTAGTTCCTCTTGCCGCTGATCGCGGTCTTTGCAACCTCGACCTTGAGATCCTCGGCTATGCGAATGACGATCTTGTCGTCGTGAACGTCCTGGATCTCACCATAAAGACCGCCGATGGTCACTATCTTATCGCCTCTCGTGAGCGAGTCTATCATGGACTGGCGCTCTTTGCGCCGCTTGGACTCGGGTCGGATCATCAGGAAGTAGAAGATGGCGAATATGGCGACCAGCATGATGAGCATGCTGGTTCCGCCTCCGCCACCCTCGCCCTGGGCGCCAGTCGCGCCCATTGCGTGCGCTGTCTCGGGACCGAGCAGTGTGAAGAGCAACATCGAGCAAACCCCCTAGTGAGTGACGTCGTCGTCCGAGAGCGGCATGCCGTCCCGGAATCGCTCCGTCTTGACCTTCTCCAATTCCTCCATGAGTTCGTTGGGATCGACGTTCCCGCTCCGGGACAGCACGCGGACGAGCGCCTCGAGAGAGAGCGTGTTCGAGAGCGCCAGCTCCTCGAACGAGACCTCCCGCTGCACACCGTCCTTCACCAGAACCAGCCCCGGCTTGGGTTTGCCCTCAGCCTCGTCGGCCGTCTTGCGTTTCTTCCTGAGAGGCACGTCTCCCCCGTTCATGGAACCGTCCTAACTCCAAGGATGTTAGCAGGCTTCGAAACACGAAGTCAAGTCGCAGGAGCGGTTCCGCCGGAGGCCCGCGCCCGAGCCGCCGGAGGCCCGCGTTCGAGCCGCCGGAGGCCCACGCGCGAGCCGAAAGCCCGTGCGAGGTGGCCTGAAGAAATGCGGGAGCGCCCGGCCGCTGACGCTCCCGCGGTGAGGGGGGACGGCGAACGAAGTCAACTTCGTTCGCACTGTAGGACGGCCGAAGACTCTCTGAACGACCCAGGCCTCAGGCAAGCCCGGAAGCAGCGCACCATACCTGTGCTCCTCGATGGCGTCACTCCCCCCGACCCACCAAAGCGCACCGTACTACCGGGGTCAGAACCTGTAAAGGTGAATCCTGCATCTTAAGGAGGTGTCCCTGGGCCGAGACGAGAGCGGGGCCGCCCGCCTTGTCTCCTGTCTCAGAAAAGTGTATAATAGTCAAGAAGACCCATGATGCGGTGGATCGGCGCGCCCTTGCGGCGCGGCGCACGTGGCAACACAGGAGAACATAGGATGCGCCGGAACTCAGCCCTGCTGGTGGCCCTCCTCGTCACCGCGACAGTGGCCGCGCACGCCGCGGCAGCGGCGCCCGACAACAACATCGAATGGGACGGCGTCTCGCACGTTGCGTGGCTGGACAGGAACCCCCTCTGCCCGGTGGACGGTGAGACGTTCCAGATCCTCTTCCAGACATACGCGGACGATCTCACTGCGGCCCGCGTGCGCGTCGACGACGGCACCGCCGCCTGGACGGTTGCCTCGAAGACAGCTGTGCGCGGGCCGTACGAT
>DAOWCM010000017.1 GCA_030639555.1 Candidatus Eiseniibacteriota bacterium
GGGCCAGGCTCGCCACGCCTTCGAACTCCTCCCCACCTGGGCCCTGCGAAAGCAACAGCGCCTCTTCCCTGGACTCGAAGATGTACCCGGACAGGGCCAGTTCGGGCAGTACGAACAGGTCGGCCTCCTCAGACGCGATCATCGACAGCAGCGTCTCGAGGTTGCCTTTGACGTTCCCGAACTCGGGCTCGAACTGCACAACGCCTGCTCTCATTGCTCGTCCTCCTCACACACCCGCACAGACTACGTAATTCATCAGGAAGTAACACCGGAAACCGCTTCCAAGGGGGTCGACGACCGCGTTCCCGCCGCTCGGGCCATGGCGTGCTTCTTGCAGAAAGGGACCCTGCAGTCAGCGCCTTCGACGGCCCGCAACTCACTTGCTCCGGCACCGTTACCACCCGAGAGCGAGGGAGCGTTCGGGAACCGCCGGCCGGGTACGGAACTTGCTTTTGAGCCCCTTCGACACGGGAGCTTTCACCTCACGGGTATCGGATAATGGCAGAACGAGCGCATCGAGCCAAGACGAAACAGTCGACTACCCGCACCGGCGGCACGCCGCGCAAGAGCAAGAAGCTGGATCTGGGCACCGACGTCCAGACCTCGTACTTCTTCATGCTCAACTGCCTGCTGCACTCCAGGGTGAACATCGGGATCGAGTCCAACTCCGAGGTGTACGATGAGGACGTCAACGTCTACCTCGCTCACCTCCTGAACTCTCACATCGACCCCCGCTACCTCCACCGTGCGTCCAGCTACATCTCACAGACCGATGCTGACGTTGCCGCTTCACTCGCAGGTGATGCCGATTGCCGCCGGAAATACGAAACCTACAAGGCCAACGCCGACTTTCTTCTGATGGCGGTCAGCGTGTTCGACCTGTTCGACGAACCCAGACACAGCCAGCCGCACCAGCTCCGTACACACAAGCAGGTCTACATCGGGAGAGCTTCCCTCTACTACTCACTCGCCTCCTCATACGCCATGAAGCTCGCACGAGGCGAGAGCCCGATCGCAGACACATTGCTGAAGCTGTCGGAACATATCGATGACTACGTGAGGATTCTCTCCTACATGCGCGGACAGTACCTTGATTTCATCAGAAGGTACTCCCCGGGCGAGCTGTTCCATCTGGACCTCGTCCTCGACGAGATTCACCGGGACGAGACCATCGAGAAGATGCGGAACGAGTTCCTCGACACCTACCACGCTTGGATGAAGACAGGCGTTCCCGAGCTCAAACGCAAGCTGGAGGAGCAGGCGAAGCTTCTGAGGGAGGTCGACCCGACGTTCGAGTTCACACCTCCAAGCTAGAGAGCACACAGGCAATTCCCGAATCCCCTGGTACGCGCCGCACGCACGATGAAGTACCGGTGAGCGGAACGACCCTCCCCGAATCGAGGAGGGTCGTTCGCGTTGTGGAACTACGTAGCGCACGAGGATAGCGGTAGCCGGGAAGCGCTATCTCGGAGAGTACTATCGCGCCGGGATGGTCAGCACTTTACCAACGGCGATGACATTGGGGTTCGAGATGGCGTTGGCCTTCACGATGTCGCCCACGGTGACGCCGTACTGCTGAGCTATCTCGGCGAGCGTCTCGCCCCTCTTCACCTCGTGCGTGTAGCCGGTGGCCATCGACGCAACCGAGGTGCGCAGCGCATCGACGTCCTCTCTCAGGCGACGGTTCTCATTCGTCACCTCCTCGAGGATGATCTCCATCCGCTTCAACATATCGCTGCGGTCTTCCACGCGCCCGGAATCCACGGTTCTGATGCGGTCCTCCAGTTCGATGCCCAACTGCTCCTGGCCATCCCGAACCGCCTCCAGCCCCCTGGAGAAATCCGTCCCGAGGCCCGAGAGCTGCGCCAATATCTGGTCGAGCTGGTACCGGATCGCGCCCGTCTCTTCTTCCAGAGCGGCAATCCGCCCCTCCATGTAGAGGACCTTCTCAGACAGGCTCGCCTGACCGCGCGAGAACTCTTCCTCTGCCTCCCACACGTCCCTCTTCACGGCCAGTCCACCTGTGCCGCAGCCGGTCAGCGACAGGCCAAGCGCAACTGCGAGCAGGATCGCCACCGCTCTCGACGATCCGAATGCGCGTAGGCCGGCACCCGGACAGGATGCTAGTCTCATGTTCCGTCCCTCCGCCGGTCTGGTTGGCGTCAGGCGGGGCCGTGGAGTCACCCCGCCCGCCCCGTAACTCGTTGGCTAGAGCCTACATGGAGACCGCGAAGTGGCACCTGCGATTCTCGGCCCACGCATCCTCCGTGCTGCCGAAGGCAACCGGCCTCTCCTCGCCGTAGCTGATGGTGCTGAGCCTGCCGGAGTCGATTCCGAGACCGACGAGATAGCGGCGCGCCGCGAGGGCACGCTGCTCACCCAGGGCCATGTTGTACTCGTTTGTCCCGCGCTCGTCGCAGTGACCCTCGATGAGAACGCGCGCCTCGGGGTTCTCTCTCAGCCAGGCCGCAACGCCCTCGAGCGTCGGGACGTCGCTATCGAGAACGCGGTACTGGTCGAACTCGAAGTTGATGTCCGCGAAAACTTTGCTCAGGATGTCGACGTAGATCGTTTCCTCAGGCACGTCGTCAAGAGCGATGTCGCCCTCCACGACTCCCTCGATGTCCTCGACAACTTCAGGCTCGATCGTGATGTCCTCCATGACCTCTTCCTTCGTGCCGCACCCCGAGAGCGAGAGGGCGAAGACCACGGCTAGCGAACCCACCAACAGAAGACCAAGAACCTTCTTCATTCCGTTCCTCCTTATGGAGACTCCCCTCACGTTGAGAAGCTAGAACGACCAGGCGGGACTCAGATAGTCCCCACCGCCGCTCGTGAGCCTCAGCGGTTCCAGTTCGTATATGTCCAACATGTAGAGGTTCGACTTGCCTCCTGACTGCATGCTGTAGACGAGGTGTCGTCCGTCGGGAGCCCAGGAAGGATCTTCCTTGTTCTCCCAGCCCGTAGTTAGCCGTACCACCTCCTTGGTCTCGACGTCAACGGTGCAGATCTGGAATACGCCGTCCACCTGGGAAGTATACGCTATTAGGCCGCCCTCGCGCGACCAATCAGGAGACGTGTTGTAACCCCCCGTGTAGGTCAGTCGCTCGGCCGTCCCTCCGGTCGAGTTCATGACGTAGATCTGAGGGGAGCCGGAACGATCGGATACGAACGCGATCCGGCGTCCGTCAGGCGACCAGCAGGGAGACGACTCCGTGCTTCGCCCGAATGTCAGCCTCCTGGGATCCGTGCCTTCCCCCGTGAGTCTGTATATCTCCGTGTTTCCGTCCCGCGACAGTGACATGGCGAGGTCTCGGCCGTGCGGCGAGACCGCGACGAACGCGTTGAGGCCGGGGAAGAACGTAAGCCTCTGCACCACCCCGGATGTCACTGATACAACGCAGGCTTCCTGCCGCTGGCCCCTGTATCTCGTGTAGGCGAGCCGCTTGCCATCCGGGAACCACTCGGGGTAGATGGCCATCAGGTCGTCCCTGGTGATCCTGCGGCGGTTCTCCCCGTCGTAATCCATCACGTAGACCTGCTTGGTCCCGGTCACGTTGGACACGAACGCGATCTTCGTCAGGGCGATCCCGTGCTCGCCCGCTATGAGGGCAACTATGTCGTTCGAGAGGCTGTGCACAACATCTCTCCACTGTCCAGCCTCCCCGGAATATTTGCGTCCGAGGATTGCCTTGCCCTGACCGAGGTCGTAGACCATCGCCTCGAGATTGAACTCGGACAGTCCCGTCTCGAATACGCCCTTGACCAGGATCTCTCCGCCAAGTGCGATCCACTCGGGGAACGCAACAGAACCGGTGGCCCGATCCTCCGCCTCGGTCTCGTCAACGAATCCTAAGTTCTCAATGACACTGAAGTGACCGGAGTTCGAGATGTCGAAGATAAGGACGTCGCGGATGTTGGACGCATCGACCATCCCGCCGGCGCCCTCGAACAGCGGCAGCGCCACCGTGATCTTCTCACCGAACCCCTTCTCTATATTGAGGTAGACGTCCTTCGCGCCCGCCACGCCGCTCGCTGCGAGAAGCATGGCGACCGAAAGGACGTACGGAACAGCTCTTCTGAGTCGAATGGAGCCCAACTTTGCCCTGCCTTTCACTGTCTGTGTCCGCCGCAGACTCTCGCGGCCCGCGGAAACGTCGCTCGCCTACCTCGGGCGGTCCGAACGTGTTACTGCGTGATCGTGAAGTCTATAGTGACGTCCAGGCGGTCCCCGAGGTACGTCGACGGCAGCTCGGCGAACGGTGCCGAGGCTCGGACCGCCTGCACCGCCGACTGGTCGATCGTGGACCAGTCGGACGACCGCGTCAGCCTGAGATTGGTTATTGAGCCCGAACTCAACACCGTGAACGACACCCGCGCTGTCGGGGAGTCGCCTCCGGTGAACCGCGCGCTCGGCTGCTTCCAGTTCCTGGTTATCTTCCCCTGCAGCATTGTCAGATAGTAGTCTGCCACGACCTTCCCCGCGGAGATCTTGGTGCTCCTCGACGGTGTGGTCTGCGGCTTTGGCGCCTCCTCCTGCGGTTTCTGCTCGGGACGACGCTCGTCCTGCGCCTTCAGCCGGTCGGCTATCTTCTCCTCCAGGCTCTTCTCCACCCTCTTGGGTGGCGGCGCGACGACCTTGCGCACAGGACGCTGGACCGGCCTCTCCGGGATAGGGTCCGCCTCAGGCGGAGGCTCGACCGGCGCAGGCTCAGGCTCGGGGATTTTCTCCTCCTGTACCTCCTCGACCGGCGCGGCCTCCCGGGGCAGATCGACCAGCTCCACCGCGTAGACCTCCATGGCCAGCGGCTGTCTCACTCCAAGATTAGGGAGGACCGGCAGGAGGGCAAAGAGAGCGACGTGAATGGACGCCGATATGATGAAGAGTCTGCGCATGTCGTCCGTCCCGCCTTACTTCGTCGGCTTCGTTGCCATCGCGAGCCTGGTGATCCCCACTCCCCTGACAGTGTCCAGAACCTCCACGACCTTGCCGTACCTCAGATCAGTGTCGGCCTTGATGAGCACTGCTACATCTTCTCTCACCGCGTGGACGTTCGCGAGCCGCTCACCGAGCTCATCCAGCGTCACCCGCTGGCCTTCGAGGTACACGCGCTCGTTCTCTGCAACGGAGATGGTCAACACCTCCGCCACGTCAATGCGCTTCGGCTCCGCCGTTGGGAGCGTGATGTCGATGCCCTGCTCCATCATGGGCGCAACGATGATGAAGATGATGAGAAGCGTCATCATCACGTCCACCAACGACGTCACGTTGATGTCGCTGACAAGATCCAGGTTGTACTCTCGTTTGCGTCTTCTGCTCACTGGCTGTCTCCGCCTACCTGGCCCCGAAGCTCCTCTCGACCGTTGACAGGAATTCCGAGGAGAAATTCTCCATGCGCTGCGTGAGGTTCCTGACGTCGTTCATGAGGTAGTTGTAGCCGACGAGCGCCGGGATCGCCACGGCGAGACCTGCCACCGTCGTTGTGAGGGCGGCGGACACTCCGGGCGCGACGCTGCTGATGCTGGCGCTTCCGGTCAGGGACATCGCGGAGAAGGCCTTCATGATGCCCCACACCGTCCCGAACAGACCCACGAACGGAGCGACGCCCGCGGTGGTGGCCAGAACGATCAGGTGCCTGCGCAGGTCCATTACCTGTTCGGAGATAGCCGTCTCCAGGCTGCGCTCGAGTCCATCCATCTGAACCATCGAGAGCGCGCGACGGGCCTGTAAGCGGTCCTTCCCCCCAAGAATCAGTGCCAGCTCGGCAAGACCTGCCTCGAAGACCGCCGCGAACGGCGACGGACCGAACTCGGCGCGGTCGGCATAGTGCTCCACCATGTCGTCCGGGGCTTCCCGGAACCTCTCGAGGAACCCGAATGACTGGTTCCTGGCCCTGCGGATGACGCCGTTCTTATAGAGGATGATCGACCACGAGTAGATCGAGACCAGGAACAGGAGTAAGACGATGGACTTCCCCACCACCCCCGACTGGCCTATGCTTATCAGAAATCCGGTCCCCAACGTGATATCTCCTATTCTGCGTCGGGCGATCGTGCGCCCGGCGCGTCCGTACTGAATCGCAGGTATGCGATCCAGCGCGTCTCGATGCCACCGAGTGTGTCGTCCAGCGTCGCTTCCAGAAGAGCTTTCGTGCCCTCGGATTTTCCTGCCGAGTCGTCGTAGAGGCGGCGGACGGCGTCCATCCCGTTCTCTTCGGCAATGAAGGCCATGAACGAGCCTGCCGCCGGATGCGAGATTCTCTCATCAAGTTGCACAAACGCCACAGTGTCGACGAGTATATCAAGGCTCGGGAGGACCTTCCTCTGAAGCAGGTCCGCTCCGGCCTCGCGGACGGGCATGCCGCCCCACCTTCCCCCCGCGTAGACGGCCAGACCGTCCCGAATGAGAGGAGTATACACCTTGTCGTGGGCCTTCGCATCCACCAGCTTGAGCATTTCCCGCGTCAGCGGCGCCTGCGCCCCTTCGACCCACGCGATGTGGATCACACCTGCCCATTCCACACGGTGTGCAGTGGCCGGGTTGTCGGTCACCAGACGCTTCTCCTCAAGGGACGGATACAGATAGCAATCTATTCGCTCTTCCCCTGCCCCGCCAGCCGTTTCTCCTGCAGGCAGACCCGTCAACTCCCGAACCCGTCCAGTCGCCCTCTCGCATGCCCGCGCTATCTCCCGCAGCGTCTCCTCGGGCGCTTCACTCCCGAAGCGAAGCACGACACTCCTGGACTCGACCCTCGACCAGTCGGAGTACGGGTCCACACGGCGCATCGCTTCACCTCTTCCCATCCAGCCGAGAACCAGCACGGAGACGACGCCGAAGACCAGCACCGCCAGTCGAGCCTGCCGGCGTGGGAGTTCGAACACCGGTTCGGCCGCAATACCCAGGAGAACGAAGAACCAGATGACCGCGAGATCCAGCTGGCTGGCGAGTCCCCAGAGGAACGGCGACGACGCCCGGTCAACCGCGAAGGCCAGGCTCAGTCCCGATATGGCGGTGTGCGTGAACGGGATGAGCGCGGTGAGGAGGATGGCGGACACTCCTATCGGCACCGACGCGTGGCAGACCGCGGAGAACGCGCGGCGGAAGGTGCCGCGCCCGTGGAACAGCCGTGCCACGGCCATTAGGAGAAGCGCCTGCAGGAGCGTCGCACCCGTGACCCCGACTATACCCGAGACCACCATGGCCGCCGGCGCGCCTTCGCGTATCGCGACGGGGTCGTGCCCGGTCCGGAAAGCCTGAAGCTCTATCGACTCGTCCATGAACCCCGCGGCCAGAGCCAGCAGACCGCTCAGCACCGCCGCGCACGTGACGAAGACAAGCGGCAGGATCCAGTGGGGTCGGTCGACGAGACGCCGGAACGTACGACCGGGAAAGACCAGGACGAGAGTGAGCGCCGCCAGCGGACTCAGGGGACGCATCTCGGTGGAGGGTGCATCGATCGTCACGAGGGTTTCCGCTCCTTGGACGCAATACCAGAACGAATGGCCAGCGGGGGTTGCCAGACACTACTGGGATGTTGGAATGATGTCAAGAAGGGAGAGCCGACCGACTCGTCAGATGCCTCTCATGGTCCTCTCTCGGCGCTCGAACGTCGCTATCTCCCTGATGCCGGCCTTCTCGAGCATGCGGAGGGCGATGTCGAAGTCCATGCCGACCTGCTGGGGGGCATGAGCATCCGAGCCCAGCGTGACGGCGACGCCGTGCCTGGCGCAGGCCTTGAGGAACGGCAGACTGGGATACACTTCCACCGTGCGCTTCCTTAAGCCCGACGTGTTTATCTCTATGGCTACGCCTGCGTCCCTGAGCGTGCGCGCCGCCGTCTCGTACATGTCGTCTATCGGCACACTACTCACGATCCCGTGCTTCTTCACGAGGTCGGGGTGCGCCATGATGTCGAAGCCGCCCTCACGGACCGCCTTGCAGAAGAGCTCGAAGTAGCGCTCGTAGGTTTCGTCCGGATCGCGCCCGTGATAGCTCGACAACCTCCTGCTGTCCCCGAACCCCCATCCATCTATGTAGTGAACCGCGCCATAGACATAGTCGAATTCTATCCCCTCCGCCGCGGCCCAGATCTCGTCCGTCTGGTCGGGGAAGTAGTCCATCTCTATACCGAGCCGCACCGTGATACCTCCAGCCTGGTCGCGGAGCTCGTTGACCAGACTGACGTACCGCGGGAGCTCGTCCGGCTCCATCGTCAGGTGCTCGTCCCTGATTCTCAGAAGCGGCATGTGATCGGCGAAGCCTATCTCGGGCAGGCCCCTCTTGACCGCGGCGCGCACGTAGTCCATCGGCTCTCCGACGGCGTGTCCGCAGAGCTTCGTATGGATGTGATAGTCGACGAGTTTGCCGAACTGGCTGGGCGTGAGCTCGCGCGCCCTGCGCGTCCATCCGAGCCGGCGACGTCGCAATCCACGCCTCACCCTGGTCACCTGGTGGCCGACACCGGCGGCCGGCCTCTTCGCGGTCATCGCCCCTCCACCTGCGGATCTCCTGCCAGGTCCAGCTCGCGAACCATGTCACGAGCCGCGACGAGCGCCATCTCCCTGAGCCTGTCGGGCGAATCGGTGACGGCGACGGCGGCCAGAAGACGACCGCCCAGGACCGATGAAGCCGTTCCTATGAGTTCTATGCGGCCCTCGGGTGCCGGGCGAACGTGAAGACGAACCGCGGCCCAGGCGGACGCGTCCTCTCCGACGCTGACCTCAGCCGCGGATGCCTCCCTCAAGCCCCTGGCGAAGAGACGCGTGGCCAGCACGGCGAGTGAGTCCGCGGGGATCGCCAGAAGAGAATCTGGAACGGCGATCGTAGTGTTCTCGACGCGTATGGCGCGCGGACCCTCCATCGGTGCGAGTTCCGCTGAGCAACGGTAGACACCGATGACCACGAGGGCGAGGCTCACAAGGAGCATCACCTTGAGCCACGGAGACTGGGCCCTCCAACCACCTTCCACTGAGGATGCGCCGGAGTCCGTGCCGCTATCGTGAAGAGAATCGACGTTCTCCCGGTTCCGCACCGTCTGCTACTCCTCTCCCCACGCACGCCTGAGGAGGGCGGGATCGGGAGGCTTGGTGAACAGACTGACTACGACGAAGACGACCAGCGAGACCGCGACTCCGGGGATGAACCCGTGGATGCCCAGCGGTTTCCCCGCCATCCTCCACGCCAGCGCGACCACCGTGCCTGCCACCATTGACGATGTCGCGCCCGCTCTCGTGCCCCGCTTCCAGTAGACGCCGAGCACGACGGGCCACAGGCACGCCGATGCGATGACCGCCCACGCGAACGCCGTTATGACGAGCACAAGGGCCGGTGGACGGTATGCAACGAACATCGCGATGAGCCCTGCCATCATACTGGCCATGCGACCGAGCATCAGTTCGTGGGATGTGCCCGGCGGCGGGACCACGCCTCTGGGCGCGCTTCGCGGTGCGCCTCCCACACGCAGGTCCCTCACTATCGCTCCGCTCACGATGATAAGCACGGACGCGAACGTCGACATGCCCGCCGCCATGACGCCGGCCAGGAAGATGGCGCCGCCCCACGGGTTCAGGACCGCCTTCGTGAGCATCGGGATCGCGAGGTCGGGATTCTCCAGCGGCGGCAGGATCAGACGGCTCATCGCGCCGGTCATGTAGGGGAGCACGGCCATCGCGCCGCCCAGCGTCACCAGGACGACGCCCAACCTCAGAACACGCGTACTCTTCATCGAGTAGAACCGCACGAGGAGCTGCGGCATGCCCCAGACCCCCAGACTCACGATGAGGGCAAACGACACGAGCCCTCCCCAACCCCACACGCCGGGCGTCTCGACCAGCCCGGGGTTCAGCGCCGCCAGGTCCAGGCTGGCCTGCGTGAGCCCTCCGACCCTGCCGAGCGTCGCAAAGGCCAGCAGGAGCAGGCCGAAGATCATGATCCAGGCCTGGATGAAGCTAGTCCAGACAACGGCCAGGTAGCCCCCGATCGACACGTAGATGAGGATGATAAGTCCGGAGATGAGCACCGCCGATGTGTAAGGGATGCCCATCAGGCCTTCCATGATACGCCCCATGCCGACCAGGACGCTCACGTTGTAGACGATCATGAAGATGAATATGGTGAGCGCCGAAAACACCTCCGCCTCGCGCGCTCCGTAGCGCTTCCCGATGAAGCCCGGGATGGTCATGGAGTCGAGACGCGTGGTGAACTCCCACAGCCGCCGCCCCAGCACTATCCAGACCAGCGTGCATCCCACGAGGACGTTCGCCGCGCCGATCCACAGTGTCGACATCCCGTACTTGTAGCCGAACGCTCCGCCGCCAATGATGACCACCGAGCTGAAGTACGCGGCCACGAACGAGAATGCGGTCACCCACGGACCGACCTGCCGCCCGCCGATGTAGAAATCGGCCGCGCTCCGCGTCCTCCTGCCCATCCAGAGCCCCGTCCCCACGAGCATCGCAAGGTAGAGACCCAGAACAGTCACATAGACCCCCACGTTACTCATCGCCACCTCCACCCGACCCGGAGAACCAGACCGCCCAGGCGATTGAAACGGCGATGCTGGCCACCACGACCAGAAGAGCGCCGAAGGTCAGCCACGGAAGTCCAAAGGGTCCCATCGTCTCCTCCTTGATCTAGAAGAAGCGGTAGTAGACGCGGAGGTACGGCGCCCAGTCGTAGTCGAGCGTGCTGATGCCAACCTTGCCCTTCGCGCTCATCGACACCAGGGTGCTGAAGCCGATGTTCAGGTGGTTTCCGTTCCACATGATGCCAGGGCACACGTACATCCTCTGGAACTCCGAAGGCGTCTGGCTGTAGACGCCTTTGAACTCCCAGAGCAGGTTCCAGCTCTCGTCCAGCGGCGTCTCGATGGACACCAGGCCGACGATGAGGTCCGACACGTTCGCGCCGGTCTCACGGTTCCCGTTGAACCAGTACGTCACGCACGCGTGTGCCGTGATGGGACACTCCTGGTGGGTCACGACCGCACCGAGCATGTAGTCCGTGGAGCCGTCCGACAGGGGGAGCCTGCCGTCCCCTCCCGTATCTCCGGTTGGAAGCCTGACACCTACCAGCGCGGCCACACGCGGATATCCGCTTTCGGCTCGGAAGATCTGGAACTTCGGGTCAATCACGATATCGCCCAGACCCGTTGCCGACTCAGTCGTATCGAACTCGTACTCACGGTATCGATCCTCCAGCGGCAATGCCGCCCTCACGGTGAACCGGTCCGTGACACCGTAGTAGACACGGGGAACCAGCGATCCGGCGGTCCACTTCCGGTCTTCCCTGAAGCCTATCCAGCTTGACCCCCCGTTGCCGTCCTCCTGCCATGACTTGGTGAAGTTCAGCCAGGCGCCCCAGGTATCGATCATGAACGTACCGCGGGGGATGGTGTTGGCACTGGCGCCGACGATGGGTAGTGCCTGTGCGGCAGGCGCCGCCAGCAGCAGTATGGCCGTCAGAGCGAGTGCGGTGGCTCTGTTCACGTTCTCTCCTTACGTTTCTCAGTGACGCGGGACAACGCCCGCGGGCAGCGGGCGCTTGAGATTTGAACCCTGTCAGAAGACATTACCGCATGCCCTGGGGACCGTCAATTGCAGGTTCTCGTCTAGCCGCCGTACGTGTCGAGGTACGCGAATTTCTCGAAGGGATGCCTCTCGGGACGCTTCGCCTCGCCGGCTGCCTGTGTCTCCGACAGTGCGGCACCGATCTCATCCGTGTGCTTCCCAACGATGACCAGAGTTACCACGGTCAGGTCATCGGGAATTCCCAGAACGCCCCTTACCTTCTTCGGGCTGTAGCCGGCTATCGGATGTGCGACGAGACCAAGCTCGGTCGCTTTCAGGATCAGCTGCGCGGTCGCCATGCCCGTGTCGAAGAGGAAGTAGTCTCGGCCCAGTATCTGGCAGTCGAGATCTGCCCGGCTCATCACCGCGACGATCATCGACGCCGACCTGGCCCATGCGTTCCCGTCCGGTAGCGCCTCGAACAGGCGCTCGAGAACCTCTCGCTCCCGCACGAAGACGAACCTCCACGGCTGGTTGTTGAAGCAAGAGGCTGCCAGGCGCGCCGCTTCTGCGAGAGCGCGGACGGTGTCCTCCGTTATCTCGACCGGCGCGAGCGCCCTGTATGCTCTTCTGGTCTCGATGGCTTCGTTGACGTTCATGGTGCGGCCTCCCTTAGTCCGGTCGCTGGTTCGGTGGCAGCTCATTGGTTCATCAGTGTCCGCACACGTTCGAGCCGGTCGTCCCGGTTGGGGTGACTTGCGACCGGGTTCCAGTCGCCGTAGAGTCGCGCCCCGTGCGATGGCCGCTCGACCCGGTAGAGAACCCCCGATGGGAGCCGCTCCGTCTCGCGCGCCAGCCTCAGCGCGTCAGCGAGCGTCGCCGCCGGCGCGTCCACGGTGTCCACCGCGGCGGCGTACTCCTCATACGTATCGTTGAATGTGATGCTCGGCTGGAGCACCTCGACCAGCGAGAACCCCTCGTGCTCGACCGCCGCAGCGATGATGCCGGACAGTTCGTCGATCCTCGCTGAGAACTCCCGCGCCACGAACGTCGCGCCGGCTTCCAGCATGAGGACCAGCGGATTGAACGGGTCTTCCTCGTTGCCGTGCGGCGTGGATGGTCCCTCAAATCCGGCCGCGCTCGTCGGGGAGCGTTGGCCCGTCGTCAGCGCGTAGACGCCGTTGTCGTGAACGATCACCGTAATGTCCGCGTTACGTTTGGCCGCGAACAGCAGGTGCGCGATCCCCTCGCCATACCCCGCCCCGTCACCGGTGAAAGCCAGCACCTTCAGATCCGGATTGGCCAGCTTGACGCCCTGCGCCACCGACATAGACCTTCCGTGCAGTGTGTAGATGCCGGATAACGACAGGTAGTCGAAAATCTTCGCGTGACACCCGATGCACGCGGTCATGAAGAGCCTGTCACGCGCGATGCCGCGCTCTTCCAGCGAGGATACCGCCCTCTTCACGGCGTTCAGAATCCCGAAGTTTCCACATCCGGGGCACCAGGTGTTTTCGGCGCCGGTCGAGAGATCGTCTCTCATGTCGTTGCTCCTCGGATATCACGGGCGAGTTCTCTGGGCTCGAAGGGCCGGCCGTCGTACCGCGTGATCACGCTCGAGGCGCGCACTCCGGCACGCTCCGTCATCAGTGTCGCAAACTGGCCCGTCGAACTCTGCTCCACGACTATCACTGACTCGTTCCTCAGATCTTCAAACTCCCAGACGGGGAACGGTTCCAGATAGACCGGCTGCACCACGCGCGCCCTGATACCTCCGGCAATGAGCGCTTCGATAACACTCAGAGTGGTCGACCCGTAGGTCAAAATGACGGGACCGTCGTCTCCGAACCGATTGACCGTTCTCACACCGCGCAGGTGCTGCGCCAGCGAGGCGCCCTTCCGGTCCCTTTTGTCGTGCATTGCCGCGATGGCATCACCCTCCTCCGTAGTGATACCCGCTTCGTCGTGCTCGTAGCTGCTCCACTTGATGGACTCCGCGGACGGCGGAAAGAGGAGCGGCGACACGCCGTCATCGGTGTTGCGATACCGACGGTAGCCTTCATGTCCGACCGGCTCGGTCCAGGCGACAGGCTCGGCCCACGCGGCCGACGCGACATCAATGTCCGCCGTCACCCTGCTTTCTGAGAGGTGCTTCTCCGTGAGGAGTATTCCCGGCGTCTGATAGGTCCACACCATCGCCAGCATCTCGGCGGCAAGCGTGAAGGCCTCCCCGACGGTACCGGGGGAAGCCACGAGCCTCGGGAAATCCCCGTGTCCCTGGTTCAGGGCAAACCGCAGGTCGGCCTGCTCAGTGTAGGTGGGAACGCCCGTGGACGGACCGGGCCTCGATGAGAGCACGCAAAAGAACGGCGCCTCCGCCATGCCCGCGAAAGAGAACGCCTCCTCCATGAGTCCGAACCCGCCTCCGCTGGTTCCGACCATCACACGCGCCCCCGCCGCGGCAGCACCGATGGCCATATTGGCCACCGCGAGTTCGCTCTCCGGATGAACGACCGTGATTCCGAGGTCCCTGTCGTGAGCCGCCAGGTAGTGCAGAACAGTGGACGCGGGGGTCATGGGATAGCCGATGTACATGTCCAGCCCGGCCGCAGCCGCTCCGAGCGCGATCGCCTGATTGCCGGTGAACATGTGCCGCTCGCCAGAGCTCGGCGCAAGCGTGAAGCGGCCGCCGATGCTCCTCCGCACGTGGTCGTGGATCGCGCTGGCGAACGCGATGTTGTTCGCGAGGTCGTGCTTGTATTCCCGCTCGATCAGCGCCGCGAGCTCCGCGGGCGACTGGCCGATGGCCGCGCTCAGGGCCGCTATGCCGCTGACACCGATTCTGAGCGCGGCGTCCGGGTACTTCGCCGCCTCGGTCGTCATCGGAACACCCACGCCCTCGCCGTCTTCCACGACGTCGGAGTTATAGACCATCACACCGCCATCGGCGACGTGCGAGCGGTGGATCCCGTAGCTCCTCTCGTCCAGCGCCACCACGAGGTCCGCCCCCATGTAGTGACTTAGCACCGCGCGAGTGGACGTGCTGACGACCGTGAAGTTGTGGCCTCCCCTTATGAGGCTCGGGTAGTCGTCCATCTGAAAGACGTGCCTGCCCGTGGACGAGAACGCGTTGGCGGCGGTCGTGCCCGCCTTCTTGACGCCCTCACCGGCCTTCCCGCCGATGATGTACGTGAACACTTCTGCCTTCATGATCGCGAACTCCTGCCGGAGAGGATCCCTCGCCTGTTCGTGGCATCCTGTCAACACGTTCTCAACCGGATATCAACAACTCACGCACCGCACACGCCCAGGGTTATCACCACCGACGAAGCGGCTGTGCACCGTGGCCGGGAGGTTGTGCACGCCCGGCGTCCTTGTTGCGCACCGCGCTCAATGAGTTCCCCACTGCCATCGCTTGAGATGCCCACCACTACCGGCTGGTTGCCCACATTCCCTGCCACCGAGTCCACAGACAGTGCACTCTTGTCCCCTGGATTGTCCACCATCTGTCCACACCGTGGTGCGCAGGCGACCCGGTGAGCGTGCTCCACGACCATCCACAGGGGGCTCTACGCTGGATTCCCTTCGGATTCCGCCAGAGCCAGAGCTATGTCAGCCAGCGTGATGAGGTCCAGCGCGTTGTGGTGGAACACGGTCAGTATGTCGCTCGCCTCTCCCGTCCTGACGAAGCGATGGTAGACACCGGGAATCTCCTCGCCGGGGATGTCGCCCGAGCGACGCCTGCCGCAGATCTTCCACTCGATGGTCTGAAGTCGGCAGTCCGGCAGCACCTCGCGCCAGCGCCTGCGCGAGTGGTGAAGCAGGTCGAGGTGTGGGGGCTCCGGCGGTTTGGTGACATGGTGCAGTCCCAGCCGATCCCGGAGCACGGGCATGTCGAACGATTTCCCATTGAAGGAGACGAGCATCCCGGAATCAGCCAGCATGTCGACCCACACATCGAGCAGCTCGCGCTCCTCCCTGTAGTCTCGAGCGAAGACCTGGCTCAGGCGCACATCGCCACCGGCGATGCGCATGACCCCGAGCATGAAGACCATGTTCCCACCCAGTCCCGTCGTCTCGGTGTCGAAGAAGAGCGCCTGCTCGGGACTCTCGATGAGCGCTCGTATCTCGTCGCTGACGTCGTCCCTCACCCCTATGCCGCGGGACGCCCGGCCCAGCTTCGACAGCATGGCCCTAAGCTCCCTGTCGGATGTCAGCTCTCCCA
>DAOWCM010000418.1 GCA_030639555.1 Candidatus Eiseniibacteriota bacterium
ACTGACAGAGCGGTTGCGCAGGCGAGGCGTTACAGGCGAACGCCAGAGCGCGAGATTCTCAAGCTTGTGGCTCACGGCGTGTTGCATCTCGTGGGGCACGATCACGCGACCACCGGTTCTCGCACGAAGATGAGGAACCTGGAGAACAGGTACCTCCGTACCCTCTCTGAGAACAGACAATGAGCTATCTGCTCCCGGCCGGCATCGGATTCGCAGCACTCCTCTATTTCTCGGGCTTCTTCTCGGGTTCCGAGACGGCCTTCTTTTCCCTCTCGAAGCTTGACCTCAGTGAAATGCCACCCGGAAGCCGCGTCCGGTGCCTGATGGAGAAGCCGGAAAGACTGCTCATAGCCATCCTGGTCGGGAACACGCTCGTCAACGTCGCCGCTGCCTCGCTGGGAGCGCTGGCGGCGCTGGCGCTGAGCCGCGCCCGCCACTACCCGGAGGGACTGACCATTGCCCTTGAGGTGGGTGTGGTCACGTTCGTGCTCCTGGTGATCGGTGAGATCGCTCCCAAGATGTACGCGATGCAGCGGAACGTCGACGTCGCCCGCAGGCACGCGGGTCTTCTGTCCGTCGTCATGAACGTGCTGCGTCCGGTTGTCAGCGCTCTGGACGCGCTGGCCGGGAAGCTCAGCGGAGGTGCGGCGGGCGAGGAGCGCCCGTTCGTCACGGCCGAGGAACTCCGCACCATCGTTGCCCTGAGCGAGGAGCGCGGAACGCTCGAGGAAGACGAGCGCGACATGATCGACAGCGTGATGGAGTTCGGGGACGCCGTGGTCAGAGAGCTGATGGTTCCGCGCGTCGACATGGTGTGCTTCGACAGTGCGGTGACGGTTGGCGCGGCCACGGATGGTGTGAAGGAGCTGGGCTTCGCCCGGGTGCCGGTCTACGAAGGAGACATCGACCACATCGTCGGGATCCTCTACGCAAAGGACCTCTTGAAGTTTGATACGGAGACCGACCGAGATCGGTCCATCACCGACGTTTTGCGTTCACCTCTCTTCACGCCCGAGAGTAAGAACGCCGGGGAGCTCCTGCGAGAACTGCAGCGCAGGCGCACGCACATCGCGATCGTCGTCGACGAGTACGGCGGGACGGCCGGGCTGGTAACGCTCGAGGACTTGATCGAGGAGATAGTCGGCGAGATACGAGACGAGCACGACCAGGAGGAGAAGCCGCTCCTGACGATCGTCGACAGGCGCACGCTCATTGCGGACGGCATCGTCCGGCTGGATGAGCTCGCCGAGAGCATGGAGCTTACGTTCGAGGGAGAGGGTGTCGAGACGCTGGGTGGCTACCTGATGGAAGCCTTCGGGCGAATTCCGTCCGAGGGGGAGCAGCTCGAGCGCGACGGCGCCGAGTTCACGATCGAGTCCGTGGTTGAGCAGCGAATCACGAGCGTGCGCGTCGTGAGAGTCGACCACCGGGAATCCGAAGAGTCGGAGGGTCAGTAGACCGTGCCAGTCATCCTGCTCATAGCTCTCGGGTTCATCATGGGCGCCTTTTTCTCGGGGGCGGAGACCGCGCTCGTCTCCATCAACTGGATCAGGCTGGACCACTGGCTCGAAAAGGGGCGCGGGAGCGCGAAGGTGCTCGAGCGCTTCGTCGCCGACCCCCATCGGATGCTGGGAACGACCCTCGTGGGGACTAACATCGCGGTCGTCATGACGTCCTCGCTCGTCTCGTGGAGGTTCGCCCGTGTCTTCCCGGACTGGTCGGGCGGCCTCGTCGGGCTGGTCTCGATACTCATCGTCACGCCCGCGCTTCTCGTCTTCGGCGAAGTGATCCCCAAGGTCATCGGGCGGCGGCACAGCGACGCGATCACACTCAAAGTCGTTCACCCGCTGCGCATGTTCTACTATCTGCTCTCACCCCTCATCCTCGTGACGACGGGGATGGCGGGTCTGCTGCTCAGACCGTTTGGCATCAGGGCGCAGGAATGGCGCAGCCGGCTGACCAAGGACCAGCTCCGTCTGCTGCTCACGAGCGAAGGAGAGCGCGCGGGCGCCGTCGACGAACAGGAGACGAGGCTGATATCCGGGATCTTCGAATTCGGCCTGACGACGATTGGAGAGGTGATGGTCCCGAGGACCGACATCGTCGGGGTCTCACCCGACTCGACCGTGGGGG
>DAOWCM010000125.1 GCA_030639555.1 Candidatus Eiseniibacteriota bacterium
CATCATGGGCTACTTCGGTCAGACCCCGCCCGGGAGTGCCACGGGTGTCGTGGAGGGCGTGAAGAACGAGCTGACGCACGCCTACCCGAACCCGTTCAACCCGGTGACGAGGATCGCCTACAGCGTGAAGGAGGCCGGTCCGGTGACGATAGAGGTCTACAACGTCGCCGGTAAGGTCGTCCGAACACTGCTGGACACCGAGTTCGATGCCGGTGCCAGAGGCTTCGTCGTCTGGGACGGCACGAGCGAGGGTGGCGAGAGATGCGCCAGTGGCGCCTACTTCTACCGCATCGCTGCTCCGGGCTTCACGGAGTCGCGCAAGATGATAATGCTGAAGTAGACCGTCACACTGAACAAGCAGTCAGAAAGGGGCCGGCTCAGGCGAGCCGGCCCCTTTCGCATTGGTGCCCGGCCGAGCCGCAGAGAGGGCGCGGCGGCAGGAGAGGAGATGGGGGAGAACGCGCGCGACCGGCCGTCCGCCGGACGAGTCCTTGACCTGACCGGGCTCCGTCTGCGAACATCGCGGCTGGTGAGCAACCAGCGAAGGTGGGTCATACGAGCCATGGAGGGAAGCACGAGATGAAGATCATGAAGAGGGAAGAACGCCCGCTGCAACCGGTCCACATGGAGGGCGCGGTCAAAGTCAGCGTGTCCAAGATGGTCGCCGAGAGCGACGGGGCTCCGACGGCCGCGATGCGGCTCTTCGAGATCGAGCCGGGCGGAAACACACCGTGGCACGCGCACGGGTGGGAGCACGTCATTTTCGGCGTTGCGGGCAGGGGCGCTCTCAAGAGTGAGAACGGCAACGCGGAGTTCGGCCCGGGAGATGCCCTCCTGGTCGATCCGGACGAGCAGCACAACTTCGTGAATGTGGGAGATGAGCCCCTGAAGTTCATCTGCGTGGTGCCGCTCGCCGGCGACAAATAGCCGGGAGACAGCCTTCGGACGCCCCTAGTGCCGCGAGGGGCCGCTCAGAAAAAGAGGTAGACGGCAAGAGAATCTGCTTGCGCCGTCCTCTAGGATTGCATATACTAGCTGATTGAGACATGAAGCAGCCTTTTAATCTAGCACCGAGAGGCTAGGAAGGGTGAGCATAAGGAGACGCATAGGAGCGGGTTGTCGCGGACTGATGTCGGCGCTGCCCGTTTTTGCGTTTCGCCCTTGGCCTCGGGGAGGGGTGAGTGCGCTGGACCAGTAGGCACCTGCTTGGCCTTGAGGGAACGACCCGCGAAGAGCTCCTGACAATCCTCGACACGGCCGCGAAGTTCAGAGAGATCCTGGATCGACCCGTCAAGAAGGTTCCGACGCTGCGCGGCGTGACCATCGCGAATCTCTTCTTCGAGGCGAGCACGCGCACGCGCATGTCCTTCGAACTGGCGGAGAAAAGGCTGTCGGCCGACACGCTGAGTTTCTCGGCCTCGACATCCAGCGTGAAGAAGGGCGAGACGCCCCGCGACACCGCCAGGAACATCGAGGCCATGATGGTCGACATGGTCGTCATCCGCCACTCGTCCCCGGGCGCCCCGCACTTCCTCTCGCAGCACCTGGACGCCTCCGTCATCAACGCCGGAGACGGCGCCCACGAGCATCCCACACAGGCGCTTCTCGATATCTTCACGATGCGCGAGCGGCTCGGGGATCTGAATGGCAAGCGCGTGACGATAGTGGGCGACATCCTCCACTCGCGCGTCGCGAAGTCTGACATCTACGGGCTGAGAGCACTGGGCGCGGACGTGACGCTCGTAGGTCCCTCGACCTTCATGCCGGCGGAGGTGGAGCGGCTGGGCGTCGCGGTGACGTCGGACATTGGGGAGGCGACGTCCGACGCGGACGTGGTCAACATCCTCCGGATACAGCGCGAGCGCCAGGAGGGCGGCTTCCTGCCGAGCCTGCGTGAGTACACGGCGCTCTTCGGCATCGACGCCGCGCGAGTGGCCCGGATGAAACCGGACGTGGTCATCATGCACCCGGGACCCATCAACAGGGGCGTGGAACTCGCGCCGGACGTCGCGGACAGCGATAGGTCGGTCATCCTGGAGCAGGTGACGAATGGCGTGGCCGTGCGGATGGCGATCATCTACCTGATCTCTCGCGTCAGAGCGGCCGAGAGGGCTGAAGAACTCGAGCTCCTGGAGGTAGAACTGTGAGAAAACTGCTGATCAGGGGCGGCCGCCTGATGGACCCGGACACCAGGACCGACGAACGCCTGGACCTTCTGATCGTGGACGGCGTCGTGGCGGAGAGAGCACCCGGGCTCACCCCGGACGACGAGACCAGGGTGGTCGAAGCGGCCAGCTCCGTCGTCACGCCAGGCCTCGTGGACATGCACGTGCACCTGAGAGAACCGGGACGGGAGGACGAGGAGACCATCGAGAGCGGGTCGCGCGCGGCCGCGCACGGGGGTGTGACGGCGATGGCGGCAATGCCCAACACCGAGCCCGCAATCGACACGGCCTCGTGGGTCGAGTTCGTCAGAAACCACGAGTCGCAGATTATGGTCTACCCGATAGCGGCCGTCACAAAGGGCAGAGCCGGCGAGGCGCTGACCGAGATGGCGGAGCTGGCCCGCGCCGGCGCCGTGGCCTTCTCGGACGACGGAAGCCCCGTCGCCAACGCTTCCCTCATGAGAAGGGCGCTCGAGTACGCCACGATGGTGGGCCTGCCCATAGTCTCGCACTGCGAGGAACTGGAGCTGGTGGGCGCGGGTGTCATGCACGAGGGGCTCGCCTCCACGATCGCGGGTCTCAGGCCGATTCCGGCAGCGGCCGAGGAGATCGCCGTGGCCCGGGACATCGTTCTTGCGAAGATGACCGGCGCCAGACTGCACATCGCACACGTCTCGACGAAGGGGTCGGTCGAGCTCATGCGGCGGGCGAAGAACGACGGCGTCGCGGTCACCTGCGAGACCTGTCCGCACTACTTCACGCTGACAGATGACGACGTCAGAACCTACGATACAAACATGAGGGTCAACCCGCCTCTCAGGAGCGCGTCCGACGTCGCGGCCATCAAGGTCGGCCTCGCCGACGGGACCATCGACGCCATCGCGAGCGACCACGCGCCCCATTCGCTCGAGGAGAAGCAGGTCGAGTTCGACGCAGCTCCTCCGGGAATGATAGGGCTCGAGACGCTCCTGCCGCTCACGCTGACTCAGCTCGTGGAGCCGGGAACCGTCACTCTGGAGCGGGCCGTCGAGCTCATGAGCACCGACCCCGCGAGCATCCTGGGGATACCGCACGGCAGTCTCGCAGTCGGAGCGCCCGCGGACGTCACGGTGTTCGACCCCGACTGGGCGTGGGAGATCACCGAGGACTGGTTCGTCTCGAAATCGAAGAACTCGCCCTTCACGGGCCACAAGGTGCGGGGACGCGTCACGCACACCGTCTCAAGAGGAGAGATCGTCTTTGAGGAAACCAATCTCGACGGAGGTAACGCTCGCGAGGAAGGTCAGCGTGAGCTCGACGAGCTACCTGTTCACGTTTGAGACAGGTCCCGAGTTCCCAACACCTCGGCCCGGCCAGTTCGTGAACGTGGCCGTCTCCGAGGACCTGACGCTCAGGCGCCCGTTCTCCGTTGCGGGGATACCCGCGCCAGGCAGGTTCGACCTCCTAGTTGAGATGCGCGGGAAGGGAACCCGCGCGCTCGCGGAGAAACCGGTCGGGTCGGCAGTCGGCGTCGTAGGTCCGCTGGGGAACGAGTTCGCCATGCCCGACGCGGACAGCGTGTCGCTCCTTGTAGCCGGAGGGATCGGTGTTGCCGGCCTGCGTCTGCTGGCGCAGGAACTCAGGCGTGGGTATCACCGGATCCACGCGCTCGTCGGCGCGCGCTCGCCCGAGGGGCTTCTTCACCACATGCTCCCGTCCCCGACGGGGGACGGGGAGGTGCTCATCGAGGTCGCGACCGATGACGGGAGTGAGGGATTCCACGGAACGGTCACCGGGCTTCTTGAGAAAGTGATCGACGAACTGGACGCGCCGGCGCGTGTATACTGCTGTGGTCCTCCGGCAATGATCGCGGCGGTAGCCTTCATCACGGCGAAGAAGGGCGTCCCATGCGAGGCGCTCCTGGAAGAGATGATGGCCTGCGGTGTCGGGGCCTGCCGCGGGTGCGTCGTGGCGACGCGATCCGGCTACAGGTCCGTCTGCTCGGACGGCCCCGTGTTCGACACGAGCGAACTCGTACTGGAGGAACTGGTCCGTGCCTGACCTCACGACCCGCATAGGCGACCTCACGATGAGAAGCCCCGTGATGCTGGCCTCGGGCACCGTCGGCTACGGACCGGAGTACGAGGGAGTCATCGACTTCGAAGCGACCGGCGCCATCGTGACCAAGACCATCACGCTCGAGCCGCGCGAGGGAAACGCCCCGCCCCGGCTCGTCGAAACGCCCGGAGGGCTTCTGAACGCCATCGGCCTTGAGAATGTGGGGCTGGAACGTTTTCTTGCTGAGAAGCTGCCGGAGGCGGCGCGCCTTCCGGTGCCGGTCGTCGCCAGCGTGGCGGGGATCGAGCCTGCGCAGTTCGGACAGCTGGCGGCCGCGGTCGGAGAGCGAGACGAGGTCGCCGCCATCGAGCTCAACATCTCGTGTCCGAACGTCGAGCGGCCGCGCAACCCCGTCTGGTCGGACCCCGTGGCGGTTGGGGAGATCGTCTCGGCCGCACGCGGGTCCACGGGCAAGACGCTCCTGCTCAAGCTGTCGCCGAACACGTCGGACATCCTGAGCGTCGCCGAGGCGGCGGAGCGCGCCGGAGTCGACGCGCTGACGGTCGCGAACACGTTGCCGGGCATGCGCATCAACATCGAGCGCAGAAGGCCCGCGCTTGGGAACGTCACCGGCGGGCTTTCCGGGAAGGCGCTCATGCCGGTCAACCTCGCGCTGGTCTGGAAGGTTGCCGAACACGTTTCTATCCCCGTGGTCGGTTCCGGAGGGCTGGCCGACACGGGTGACGCGCTGGAGTTCCTGGCGGCGGGTGCTGTCGCCGTCCAGGTGGGCACGGCGCTCTTCGGAAACCCGGAGGCGCCGTCCGAGATCGCGGAGGGCTTAAGGAACTACATGAAAGAGAACGGCTTCGCTTCGATGGATGAACTCGTAGGGATGGCACGAGAGGAGAGAAGGGCATGCGCGCAGACGGCGTGAGCAGGCTGATGGTTGCACTGGACGTTCCGACACGCGAGCAAGCGCTCGACCTCGCGGCGCAAACCGGCGACTGCGCATCACACTTCAAGGTCGGCGGAAGGCTGTTCACCGCGGAGGGACCTGACCTCGTCAGGGAACTCAAGAACGCGGGCAGCGGGGTCTTCCTGGACCTCAAGTTCCACGACATTCCCAACACCGTGGCCGAGGCCGCACAGGCGGCGACCGGGCTCGGAGTCGACTTCTTCGACGTCCATGCCTCGGGCGGCGAGGAGATGATGAAGGCGGCAGTCGAGGCGAGCAGTGAAGAGGCATCACGGCTCGGGATACCGGCCCCACGCATCCTGGCCATCACGGTCCTGACCAGCATGTCGTCCACCGTGGACGAGGTACTCGCGCTCGCCGAACGGGCCAGGAACGCGGGTGTTGACGGCGTGGTCTCCTCGGCGTGGGAAGCGAAGGCAGTGAGGGAAGCGCTCGGCGCGGACTTCCTGATAGTGACACCCGGTATCCGCCCGTCCTGGGCGGCGAAGAACGACCAGCGCCGCGTGGCGACGCCGGAAGTGGCCATAGCCAACGGAGCCGACTTCATCGTCGTCGGCAGGCCCATCACGAAGGCCGACAGCCCGGGGAGCGCGGCCAGGATGATACTGGACGAGATGGCTCCCGCGGAGGTGCCGCAATGAGCACGATGACCGTCGACAGAACAGTGGACCTCATGGTCCGTTCAGGCGCGCTCATGAGGGGGCACTTCAAGCTGACCTCCGGCCTCCACAGCGACGAATACTGCCAGTGCGCGAAGGTCCTCGAGCAGCCTGAGATGGCGGAAGAACTGGGCCGGATGCTGGCCGACATGTTCCGGGACGAGGCAGTGGACGTCGTCGTCTCGCCGGCCATCGGGGGCATCGTCATCGGACACGAGGTCGCGAGGGCCCTGGGGGTCCGTTCGCTCTTCGCAGAACGTTCCGAGACAGGCATGGCGTTCCGGAGGGGCTTCCGGATAGCGCCTTCTGAGAGGGTCCTCATCATAGAGGACGTGGTGACGACCGGAGGGTCCGTCAGGGCCGTCGCTGCGGCCGTCGCGGCGGACGGCGGCGAGACCGTGGGCTTCGGGTTCATAATGGACAGGAGCTGGCAGCCTCTCAACCTGCCGGCGCAGACGAAGGCGCTCATCGAGGGCCGGCAGATGGAGTTGTACGAGCCGGACAGCTGTCCGCTCTGCGAAGCAGGCATCCCGATAGAAAAACCGGGCAGTCGTCCCGAATAGACGTAGACGTGCAGGGAGCGGTCGAGTAGTGTGGGCGCTTCCTCAGAACACCCACGCCGCAACGCTAACACATCCGAATATCACATCCGGAACCAGTCCTGACAAG
>DAOWCM010000121.1 GCA_030639555.1 Candidatus Eiseniibacteriota bacterium
CGGAACTGAGACTGGTTTTGGGGATTTGCTCGACCTCGCGGTTTTGCTGCCTTTTGTAGCAGCCATTGTAGCACGTTTGCAGCCCGTGACATAAGGGCCACGATGACTTGACGTCATCCCCACCTTCCTCCGGCTTATCGCCGGCAGTTCCTCCAGAGTGCCCAGCTTGACCTGATGGCAACAGGAGGAAAGAGTTGCGCTCGTTGCGGGACTTAACCCAACATCTCACGACACGAGCTGACGACAGCCATGCAGCACCTGTGAACCGGCCCCGAAGGGAAGGCATGTTTCCATGCCGGTCCGGCCCATGTCAAACCCCGGTAAGGTTCTTCGCGTTGCGTCGAATTGATCCACATGCTCCACCGCTTGTGCGGGGCCCCGTCAATTCCTTTGAGTTTCACACTTGCGTGCGTACTCCCCAGGCGGGGTACTTAATGCGTTAACTGCGGCACAGAGGGGGTCAGTACCCCCTACACCTAGTACCCATCGTTTACGGCCGGGACTACCAGGGTATCTAATCCTGTTCGCTCCCCCGGCTTTCGCGCCTCAGCGTCAGCTACGGCCCAGAAGGCCGCCTTCGCTACCGGTGTTCCTCCTGATATCTACGCATTCCACCGCTACACCAGGAATTCCGCCTTCCTCTACCGAGCTCAAGAGTCGTAGTTTCGACCGCAGTTCACCGGTTGAGCCGGTGGATTTCACGGCCGACCCACGACCCCGCCTACGCGCCCTTTACGCCCAGTGAATCCGAATAACGCTCGACCCCTCCGTATTACCGCGGCTGCTGGCACGGAGTTAGCCGGGTCTTTCTCCAGGAGCAACGTCAGACACCCAGCCTATTAAGATGGGTGTTGTTCTCCCCCCTGTGACAGGACTTTACAACCCTAGGGCCTTCATCGTCCACGCGGCGTCGCACCGTCGGGCTTTCGCCCATTGCGGATGCCTCTCGACTGCTGCCTCCCTTAGGAGTCTGGGCCGTATCTCAGTCCCAGTGTGGCTGACCACCCTCTCAGGCCAGCTACCCATCATCGCCTTGGTGAGCCGTTACCTCACCAACAAGCTAATAGGACTCGGGGCCATCCTTAAGCGGCACCTTGAAACAGAGGGCACCTTTGATCTTCCACACATGCGAGCGGAAGATTTTATGCGGGATTTACGTCTTTCGGACATGTTCCCCACTCAAGGGCAGGTTCCCCAAGCGCTACTCACCAGTTCGCCACTCTACTAGGGATTCCGAAGATTCCCGTTCGCGTTCGACTTGCATGCCTAATCCACGCCGCCAGCGTTCATTCTGAGCCAGGATCAAACTCTCCATTGTAGTCTGATTCCTTGAGCTACCACCCACACCGTGGGTGGTTCACGTCATTCAGGAATTGAGTGCAAGGTTACCCTGTTCGCCATCCGCGACAAGCGCGGTCGCCGACAGGGCCCACATCAAGCTACTCGACCTACACGCTATTCAAATGTCAAAGAGCCAATCGTCCCCGCTCCCGGCAGGTAACCCACCAGGTTACGCGGCAACCGTATTATTGTAGTCAGACCCACAGTTCCTGTCAAGCGATTTGTCGGTCCTTCTACCACTTTATCCTCGTCGCGCCTGAACGACTCCTACTCCCCCGAGAGTGTCACGTTCTCAGGGAGGATCCGGACGAACCGGCGCTTGCCCGCCTGCAGAAGATGCGGGTCGTACACGGCAAGGGTGGAGTCTACAGCAGCGACCACGTTCCCGTCAAGTCTTATTCCACCCTGCTCGATGAGTCTCCTGGCCGCCCCGTTGCTGCGCGCTAGCCCTGCTGCCACGAGGAGGGCAACTATCCAGACGGCTCCCCGGTCGCTCTGTCCCTCCACAGTGATGGCGGGCTCTGGAATCTCATCCGGAAGGCCGCCACCAACGAAGATGCGATTGAACTCCTCCTCCGCCGTCTCCGCCTCGTCCGGACCGTGGTACATCGTAACGATCACGCCGGCGAGCCGGCGCTTCAGATCTCTGGGATTCGTGTCCGCTTCCGAAAGCGACTTCCGTATGGCCTCGAGTTCGGCCCGCGAAGAAGTGGTCGCAAGCTCGAAGTACCTCATGATCATGGAGTCCGGAATCGACATCGTCTTGCCGTAAATCTCCTTCGGCGACTCGCTGATCCCTATGTAGTTGCCGGTGCTCTTGCTCATCCGGCGGACACCGTCCGTTCCTTCGAGGACCGGAAGAAGCATGACAACCTGGGGTTCGAGGCCGTGAGCCTTCATCAGATCCCGGCCGACGAGGCAGTTGAACTTCTGCTCCGTTGCCCCCAGCTCGACATCAGATCTGATCATCACCGAGTCGTACCCCTGCATCAGAGGATAGAAGAGTTCGTGGATGCTGATGGGCTGCTCGCTCTTGAACCTCCGGGAGAAATCGTCCCGCTCGAGAATCCGCGCGACCGTGTACTTGCCGGCCAACTCCATTACGTCCGCGAAGGACATCTCGCTGAACCAGTTCCCGTTCAGGACGATCTCCAGACGAGAGGGATCGGGATCGACGATCTTGAACACCTGCTGCTTGTAGCTCTCCGCGTTCGCGAGCACCTGCTCGTGGGTCAGCCGCGGTCTAGTCTCGGACCTCTCGGTCGGGTCACCGATCATGCCCGTGTAGTCCCCGATGATGACGATGACCTTGTGGCCCAGGTCCTGGAACTGGCGCAGCTTCCTGAGGCCTATGGCGTGACCGAGGTGAAGGTCCGGCGCCGAGGGGTCGAAGCCCTGCTTGATGATGAGCTGCCTGCCCTCGCGCTCAGCGCGCTCGAGCTTCTGCAGTAGCTCCTCCTCCTTGATGACCTCTACCGCACCCACCAGGAGCGCGGCCATCTGCTCTTTGGCGCTCGGCACCGTTTCCCTCCTTCTTGACTCTTACTCTGCACTCACACCCATGGACTCCGTGGGTGCCCCTCCGCGGGCGAAGAGAACTCGCCTCCCCGGCGTCTGGTGCTAGAGCCGGAGAGGCCGGATACAGCAAAGTACATACCAACCGGGGCACAAACAGGCAAGGGAAAAGGGGACGCCGATGCAGCGGGATCCTGGTGCGACGCGTCTCCTCGGCGGGCAGGACCCCGGGGCTGGGGGCGGCCCCTGCGCCTTGACATGGCCAGCGAACTGCGGTACCTTGCTGGCGGGCCGTGGTGGGCCCGCTCTTCATTAGGGGGAAACTCCAGGAGTTCAAGAACGTGGCATTGCTCAAGAGCTGGTTCCTGACTTTCGCCGTGGTGCTCATCGCCATCACGCTGACGCTGGTGGGTGCCATACTAGGCCTGTCCAGGGATCTGCCTTCTCCCTCCCTCCTCGAATCCATTGAGCCGACGGTCGGCACGACGGTGTACGACCGCCACGGAGAGGTCATCCACGAGTTCTTCAGAGAGAACCGTGTGGTGGTCGAGCTGGACCACGTCTCACCCTATCTGGTCAACGCCATCATCGCCACCGAGGACCGCGAGTTCAGGCAGCACTGGGGCGTCGATCTCTACGCGGTCCTCCGCGCCGCCATCACGAACGTCCGTGCGGGGAAGGTGGTTCAGGGAGCAAGCACGATCACGCAGCAGCTCGCGCGCAGCCTCTTCCTCACACCTGAGGTCAGCCTGACGAGGAAGCTCAAGGAGGCGCTCCTCGCCCTGCGCATCGAGCAGACCTACTCGAAGGACAGGATCATCGAGCTCTACCTCAACCAGATCTACTTCGGTGGAGGAGCCTACGGCGTGGAGGCGGCCGCTCAGAACCTCTACCGCATCCCGGCGTCAGAGCTGGACCTGGCACAGTCCGCGCTCATAGCGGGGCTCCCCAAGAACCCCAGTGGCTACTCCCCCAGGAGACACCCCGACCGGGCCGAGATGCGGCGGAGTCTGGTCCTCTCCATGATGGTGGCAGACGGCGCCATCACGACCGATGAGTCCGCCGTCGCCGACACGATGCCACTGGGCGTGGTCGGGCGTGACGACGGCACGCCGGCCGGCGCCCACTTCATCGAGCACGTCCGCAGAGAGGTCATAGCCGATTACGGGGCCGAGATGCTCTACGCCGGAGGCCTGAGCATACACACCACCCTGGACGCCGAACTGCAGCGCACTGCCGACAGGCTGGTCGAGGAACGCTTCTCGGCGCTGGAGCACGAGTACGACTTCCCCATCAAGCATGGAGACGAGTTCGACCCGGACACGCTCAAACACATTCCCTACATCGAGGGGGCTCTTCTCGCCGTCGACGTCTCGACCGGTGGCATCATCGCCATGGTCGGAGGGCGCAACTTCAAGGACAGCCAGTTCAACAGGGCAACGCAGGCCCCGAGGCAGCCCGGCTCCGGTTTCAAGCCGTTCGTCTACACGGCGGCCATCGACAACGGCTTCACCCCCGCGGACACGATCCTGGACGCGCCCATCCTCATCCCTGCCGCAGGGCCGATGTGGAGGCTGGAGGGGCTGGAGGACGAGGCACTCATCATAGAAGAGCCGACCGATTGGATGCCGGAGAACTACTCAAGGGAATCCCACGGCACGGTGCGGCTTCGCTACGCGCTCAAGCGGTCGATCAACATACCGGCCATCAAGCTGGGCATCATGGTAGGGCCGGACCAGATAGCCCGGTACGCCCATGACATGGGCATCACGACGCGGCTCGCGACTGTCTACTCGCTCGCACTCGGAAGCGGCGAGGTCACGCTCTTCGATATGGTCAAGGCGTACGCCGTCCTCGCCAACCAGGGCACTCGCCTGGAACCGTACGCCGTGGAGAGGATCGAGGACAGGAACGGCCGCGTCCTCAGGACGCACATGGCCTCCAGCTACGAGGCCATCTCGCCGGCAACGGCGTTCGTCGTCACCAGCATGCTTGAGAGCGTGATAAACAGCGGGACGGGCTGGGCGGCCCGGGCCTGGGGCTTCAGCCACCCGGCCGCGGGCAAGACAGGAACGACCAACGACTACACTGACGCGTGGTTTGTCGGCTTCACACCGACCATCGTCTGTGGCGTGTGGGGCGGCTTCGACGACAGGCGTTCGATCGGCGAAAAGATGACGGGCGCGAAGGTCGCCCTGCCGGTCTGGACGGAGTTCATGAAGGCCGCGCACGTCGGCGTGCCCAAGAACGCCTTCGAAGCACCGCCGGGAGTGGTCACGCGAAGAATCTGCACCGAGACTGGAGAGCTGGCCGGCAGCGACTGCGAGGAAACGCTGGAGGAGATCTTCATACAGGGCAGCGAACCCGTCAGGCAGTGCCGCGCCCACTCGCGCGGCCGGGGAAGCTACCGCGTGTTCCGACTGTAGAGAACGTGGTGGGATCTCAGACCGGACGCCGAGGGGCCGGTTTCGCCGGGCGGATCAACCGTGTCCCGGCGCCCTCAGTACCTACTCGGACACCTCCAGCAACCGGCCGCCCACGTGAGGCCGGTCCGACCCGTAGTCGAACGCCGCTCCGACCCTCGGGAGTGCGCCCTCGGCTTCGTTCTTCCCCCGGGCGTGAACCAGCGCCACGACATCTCCCCTACCCACGGCGGTACCTATCGGGGCCACGATCTCGATGCCCACCGCGGGATCGACCGTCTCATCCACCGTCCTGCGTCCAGCGCCCAGCGCTGTTGCCGCGAGACCCACCGTCAGTGCGTCGACGCCGGTGACGAACGCATCGCCGGGTGCTACGACCTCGGCGACCGCTGCCGCGCGCGGCAGCGCATCCGGGTTCTCGATGACCCCGGCGTCACCGCCCTGAGCCGAGATGAACCGCGAGAAGACCTCCATCGCCCGTCCGTCGTCCAGAGCGTCGGTGGCGAGCGTTTCCGCCTCTTCGGCGCCGGACGCCAGCCCGGCCATGAGTATCATCCGTGAAGCCAACACCAGACTGATCTCGCGGACCTCGGAGGGGCCATCGCCCTTCAGGACCTCGATCGACTCTCTGACCTCCAGCGCATTCCCGACCGTCCGGCCGAGAGGAGACGCCATATCGGTCAGGAGCGCCACCGCAGGCAGACCCAGACGTCCCGCCGTCCGCACGAGCGCCGAAGCAAGCCTGCGGGCCTTCTCGATGTCACGCATGAACGCGCCGCGTCCCACCTTCACGTCGAGCACAAGGGCGTCGAGCCCCGCCGCGAGCTTCTTCGAGAGGATGCTGCCGACTATCAAGGGGACGCACTCAATGGTCGCGGTGACGTCGCGCAGGGCGTACATCTTCCGGTCGGCCGGGGCGAGCTGCGGGGACTGACCGACTATGGCCATGCCGACGTCCGCAACGAGCTCCGCGAACTTCGTAGGCTCGAAGTCCGTGCGCATGCCGGGTATCGACTCGAGCTTGTCGAGAGTGCCTCCCGTGTGCCCGAGACCGCGTCCGGAGAGCATCGGCACGCGTACGCCGATCGCCGCGGCCACGGGAGCCACGATCAGGGAGAGTTTGTCGCCTACGCCGCCTGTCGAGTGCTTGTCCACCTTGGGGCCAAGGACGCCGCTCATGTCGAGCGCCTCGCCAGAGTCCAGCATGATCCTGGTGAGTGCCTCGGTCTCCGCGTCGGTCGCACCGGAGAAGAACGTGGCCATCAGGAAGGCCGACATCTGGTAGTCCTCGACACGCCCGTCGACGAAACCGAGCACCATGAACTCGAGCTCCTCGACCGTGAGTTCTTCGCCCTCGCGCTTCCGGAGGATGATCTCATACGAGTTCAAGCCGACTCCC
>DAOWCM010000129.1 GCA_030639555.1 Candidatus Eiseniibacteriota bacterium
ACACAACACTGTGGTAGCCGGGATCGACCTCGCCGTCAACCAGCGTCCTCACATGCCGCCCCGCAACGTTGTAGATCGCAAGGTGCACCCGAGACCCCGTCGGAGAACCGTAGCTCACCGTCGTTACCGGATTGAACGGGTTCGGGCTCACGCCGCGCAGCACGTACCCCATGGGTGTGCCGAGCTCGTCATCCACACCCGTCGGCGAGCCACCGATCGTCTGCACGCACCACTCGTTGACCGTGCCGACGTCCGCACCCGCGCTGTCGCTCACCCACAGCGTCCAGTCGCCCAGCGTGCTCTCGCCAGTGAAATCCGACAGAGCGCCAGGTCCGTCCACCGTCAGCTCGCTGTCGTACCAGCCGATGATATTGTTTGCGGAGCCGCCGGTCCTGTTGTGCAGCCGGACCGTCGTGCCCTCGGGTGACGTCACCTCGACGATCAGATCCTCGATGTACGTGTGAGTGATGTCGATGTGGACCTCGACGTCCGTGACGTCCATGTCCTCGGGGAACGTGATGGTGTCATACACGCCTGCCGGGTTGGCGTCCGGAATGGCCAGCGCCGGCGAGCTGCAGTGCTCGACCGTGACCATCGGACAGAGCGTCATGTCGACGCCCGCAGTCGGCAGGCCGCCGCTCACGACCACGCCCTCTACCACACCGGTCGACCAGTCGGGCTTCGTCGCGGTCACGGTGTAGGTCCCGTCGTAGAGACCCTCGAGCAGGTACTCGCCCGACACGTCGGTCACGACCGATACCCCGCCCGGGCTGCCCACAACCGTGACCCCGCTGTGGTTGGTTTGACCCTCGAGAGTGACAGTGCCTGAGATGCTGCCGTCCGCCGTTCCCTCCCGCGCCGTCAGATACGTGACAGCGTTCTCGAGCAGGTCGACGATGCCGGCGCCTGCCGCGAGATAGTCGAATTGGAAGAATACTATCTGACCGCTCGCCGGGTTCGGGTTGTCGTCGTAGACGATGATGCTCGCGTCCGACGGATACGACGTCCAGCTGCACACTATCGACGCGTCAGCTGTCGGCACACTGGCGTCCTGTTCGGCGTAGTTCGAGTAGGTGAACGCGATGGTCCCGATCGTGTTCGGGAATGTCGTCACCGGATGAGTCAGATCGTAGACCGTCAGGTTCCCGCTCGAGTGGCCGTTCCACTCGTACGAGTGAAGCACGTTCGCCGCGAACGTCGGGTAGCCGGGGTCCGACACCGCGTCGTGCGCCACCTCGCCGCCCTCAACGATGAGCTTGCCGCCGGCCGCGACGTGTGCCACGAGCGCCGACCGGTAGGCCACGCTCGCGACGGGTTCCGTGTTGTCGCCTGAGGACCAGAGGATGAAGTCGTAGTTAGGAAGCCACGTGCCCGGGTCGCTCGACGTCGCCGTCTCCTCGGTCACGTCGTAGCCCAGCGCCATGAGGTCCGTCGCTATCTGCGAGGCCGACTCGATGCCGTCGGAGATCCCACTGTAGATCTCGAGTACCGTGCCGTCCTTGGCTACCGTGTACTCCTCTTCCCTCGCCGTGTGGTCCGATATGACCAGGATGTTGGCCAGCGTCACGTCGAGCACGAAGTTCTCTGTCATCGCGGGCGTGCTCACCGAGACGCCCCTGTTCTCCGGGATGTGGTGATACGCGCGGACGTTCATATGGTAGTTGAAGTACGGAAGCGTCACGTCGTACGCGCCAGTCACCGGATCGGACGTCGTCTCGGCATACAGCTCCATGTTGTCCGAGCGATACACCTTGACCGTCGCCTCGAGGGATGTCCCCGTGCCCAGCTCCGTCACCGTGCCGGACACGACACCCGACGGCGGCGCCGAGTCCAGGTAGAAGTCCACGGCGTTCGCACCGCACTGGACGAGCGTCTCCTCGTAGGCGGGCAGGTAGCCGAACTTCGAGGCGTAGACGTCGTAGTAGCCGACACCGATGTCCATCCCCATGTCATAACCGCCTGTGGCATCACTCACGTCCTGGAAGAGCGGCGTGGCGCCGGTCGTGTCGGACCCCGCGGGATACCCCTTGATGACCGCCCCGACGATGGGGACGCTCACCTCATCGAAAACCGAGCCCGCGAGCTGCCCGTACACGACCTGCACATCGATGTCCTCGAGGTAGACGTTGTAGTCCTCCTTGCAGACCGCCGCGCTGATGACTCCCGCGCTCGTGGGTGTCGCCAGCAGGCTGGCCGTCGTGCCGCCGCCGGAGAAGGCCTGGTCGGTCACCCCGCACCCGTCGACCTTCAGGTAGAACCCGGTGTGGGAGGCGTTGGCCTCGATCAGACCCTCGTAGTACGGGGTCAGAGCCCCGTAGAGATCGATGGACGCGACGCTCGCCTCTACGTCGGCAGCGGTGAAGTCCAATGCGCCGATGACGGGAAGCACGTCGCTCAGGCAGTCGTAGGGCTCCCCTATCGGCCGTCCTGTCACCGCGAGGTCCTCGCCATACTGCGCCGTCACCGCGATGACCGCCTCGCCGTTGACGTCGGTCGTGTCACTCACAGGCGCCACGCCCCACCCGCTGATGGTCACAACGACATCCGGCTTGGGAGCGCCCTCGCCGTCCCAGACGGTGACCGTCACGTCAGTGGCCGCGTTGATCGGGATCGTGGACGGGACGATGGTGTAGGTCCCCGGGTAGATGACCGGGATTTCTTCGACGTAGCGGTAGCAGTTGGCCTTCGTTATGGTCAGCTTCGCTACGCCGGGCGCTGTCGCCGGCGTCACCGCCATGTCCATAGGCGCACCGGTCGCTTCCGCGACACCGACGATCTCACCGTCGATCGTGAGCGCCACGACCGCGCCCACGTCCGCCGTGATGTTGAACGTCGCCGCGCCGATTGGAAGCACGCCCTCGTGAGCGACAGTGAGCGGCTGCGGCACCTCGGAGTACAGACGAGTGAACGCGTCACCGTGCATGTGGAACAGGTTGTACGTGACCTTCTTCTCAGTGGGGTTGGAGGGCCAGCTCGAGGCCGCCAGGTAGTGCTTGCCGGACGCGTTGGCGAACGCGGGCCTCAGCTCGCCGACGGACTCGTTGAAACGCCCCGCCGCGGGGTAGCCCGGATCGAATTCCGGCCACATCTCGTCGTACATGCCGAACACAAACGTGTCGTTGACGAACGAGTAGCTGCTCTCTGACGCGGCAATGAGACCCAGAGCGCCGTACTCATGCCTGTGGAAGGCCTCGGTGAAGCACTCGCTCGACCAGTCGTACGTGCCCGTCAAGCAGTTGATGGAGAACACGAATGTCAGATCCGTGTTGCTGAGGCCGGTCAGATCACTGATGTGGTAGTCGGGATGGTCCCACCCCGTCCAACTGCCGTGGTCCCTGTGCATCACGATGAAGGCTCCACTGTTCATGTCGGCGTTGAGCCGATCAGCGTTGCCGCCCCAGTCCGTCAGATGACCGCTCGTCGCGGGGACGTACCCGAGCCCGCCAGGACCGAAGTAGTCGGTGATCATGCGGGTGTTCGCGTTGGTTGACCAGGCTCCGCCGGGCGTTCCTGAGCAGATGGCATACTCCCGAACCGGACTCTTGCCGTGGACGTTCGCGAGAAACCCGTAGATGATCTCGGCGCAGAGCTGGAACCAGCGGTCGTCCTGCCACCCGCAAGCGACAACGGGGTTGTCGTAGAAGTCGGGGTTCGTCGGCGGGGTGCGCTCGTAGTCGATGGCCTTGCGCACAAGACGTTCGACGTTCGACGGGTTCGCCGTCATGCGGGCCATCGCGATCTCCGGCAGATGGTCGCCGTCGATATCGCCGTAGATGTTGTCCGATACGCAGTAGCTGTCGTAGATGGGCGAAGTGACGCCCGTCGTGCCTCCGCTCGTGACGTAGTCACCCAGAAGCAGGATCGCCACTGGAGGGGTCGGGCTCGCGTAGGCGGTGTTGATCCACGACTCGATGGCGCCGGAGGTCGCGCCCGTCTCGGTGAGCGTCACGACGCCGGCGTCGATGCCCTGGTTCAGACGGAACTGCGCGATGCTGTCGGCCCAGGCAGTGTAGACGGGATCGTCCGGGCAGATGACGACGTACTCGTAGTCCGTGTCCCGCGTGTCGGGAGCGCGGAACTGAGGCTCCGGAAGCGACCCGTAGTTCATGAGGTTCGCGGCCAGCACAGGTTCCCAGTACCGGTTTCTCAGCCTGTCCTCGCCGAAGGTGCCGTTCCCGCCCTCGAAGGTTACGCGGACCTCTATCTCGGTATACGCGATGAGTTCCTGCGTCACCGGGTTGTACTGGAACGGCATGATGCCCAGCATCACCGCGTCGACACCTCTCAGGCTCGTGAGCTCGGAGAGGCGGACGGGACGCTCAGGATAGTACGCGTCAGTCGCGTAGATGGCCTCATCCCTGACGTAGACCGGCGGTGAGTCGTCGGTCTCGAAAGGGATCTCAGCAGCGGGAAGAACGTTCATACCGTGAAAGACCTGGCTCGTCATGGAGACGATCTCCAGCCTCGGGACGGCGCCGTTTGGCACGGCGATGAACCGCCCGAAGCCGGGCAGGTTGGGCGCGCCCTTGTCGTTCGGCAACATGACGCCGGGAGTTGAGATCTGCTGGAAAACCGTACCGTCGACATCGACATCGTCGATGCTCATCTGGTCGAGCTTGAAGGAAACGTCAACGTGGGAGTCGGTCATCATCGGCATGATGAGCCCGGCCTGCCCGCGATTCTCCTCGAAGAAGAACGTGCTGGCCGGTGAAGACACGGCAACGAGCACCAACGCCGCTGCGATCCATGGAGCAATCCTCATGACTTCCCTCCTGACCCTACTCCTCGGCGGGAGCGCACATAGATACCTGCCGGCCGCCACCGCGTTCCTGACCGCCGATCCCTAACAGATTCCCGTTCATTATACCACAGGTCAGGCATCTTGACACGCACCGTCTTCGTGCTCGATGGGGAGTTGCCACGACCGCCTGGCGGGGCGATAGGCGAGCGCCCGGTGACACCGCCGTTGCCTCGGGCGTGTATCTGTTCCGACTGGAGTCGATGGGCAGGGTGGTCAGCACGAAGGGTGTTCTTCTGCGATAGACGTTGTCGGCGTGTCCGGTCGTCCCCCCGTGCTCAGACAGCGCCGCGGCGTTCGCCGCGCCAAACTGCGCGCGGGGGGAAGCCGGACGCGCCATGCAAGACCGGCGTAGACGAAGGGCCCGGGCTTCCACCCGGGCCCTTCTTACGCGTTCAGGTCACGTCCGACGTGCAGGTCGCGACCGTCGTCGCTCGGTTACTTCAACAGAACCATCTTGGTCGTGTCGTCGAAGCCCTCCGCCTCCATCCGGCAGAAGTAAACACCGCTTCCTACCTCGACTCCGCTGTTGTCGCGGCCGTCCCACACAACACTGTGGTAGCCGGGATCGACCTCGCCGTCAACCAGCGTGCGTACCAGACGCCCCGCAACGTTGTAGACCGCAAGACGCACCCGAGACTCCGTCGGAGAACCGTAGCTCACCGCCGTCACAGGATTGAACGGGTTCGGGCTCACGCCGCGGAGCACATACGTCACAGGAGTGCCGAGCTCGTCGTCGACACCGGTGGGAGAGCCGCCGATCACCTGCACGCACCACTCGTTGAGCGTCCCGAGGTCCGAGCTCGCGTTGTCGCTCACCCACAGCGTCCAGTCGCCGGACGAACTCTCTCCCGCGAAGTCCAGCAGTGCGCCAGGTCCGTCCACTGTCAGCTCGCTGTCGTACCACCCAACGATGTTGTTAGCCGACCCGCCGCTCCCATTGTGCAGGCGGACCGTCGTGCCCTCGGGTGACGTCACCTCGACGGTCAGGTCGCCAATGTACGTGTGAGTGATGTTGACGTAGATCTCAACGTCTATGATGTCCATGTCCTCGGGGAACGTGATGGTGTCGTAGACGCCAGCCGGGTTGTTGTCCGGGATCGCCAGCGCCGGCGAGCTGCAGTGCTCGACCGTGACCACCGGGAAGAGCACCATGTCCACACCCGTCGTCGGAAGGCCGCCGCTCACAACGACGCCCTCCACCACACCGGGCGACCAGTCGGGCTTCGCCGCGGTCACGGTGTAGGTCCCATCGTAGAGACCCTCGAGCACGTAGCCGCCCGACACGTCGGTCACGATCGTTGCCCCGCCCGGGTAGGCCGTAACGGTCACCCCGCTGTGGTTCGTCTCGCCCTCGAGAGTGACAGTGCCTGAGATGCTGCCCTCCGGGGCTCCCTCCTGAGCCATCAGATACGTGACGGTGTTCTCCAGGAGCGCCATCACGCCGGACGCCTCGCCCGCGAGATAGTCGAACTGGAAGAACACGATCTGACCGCTCATCGGGTTCGGGTTGTCGTCGTAGACGATGATGCTCGCGTCCGA
>DAOWCM010000377.1 GCA_030639555.1 Candidatus Eiseniibacteriota bacterium
TGCTTGTTCCGGCTCTGCGGAAGACCCTCAGGAACGGATGGCTCTGGCTGGGCCTCGCGCTGGGGCTGGGGCTGGGAGCGTCCTGGACGATCCACCAGTACGTCAACTTCGGCGACGCATTCATGTCGTTTCACTACGGGACGATGGTCTTCTCGCGGACGGCGCAACCGCTCAGCCTGATGAACATGCTGACGGCCTATCCGCTGATCCTGATGGAGCATTACCAACCGCTGGTACTCCCGGCCCTCGCGGGGCTCATTTTCTTCATCATGGACAGGCGACGTCGCGGAAGCACGGCGGCCGATTTCCTGGTCGTCTGGGCTGTGCTACCGGTAGTGCTCTACTCGTTCTCGGGGCTGCGCCACCTGCGCTATCTGTTTCCGCTGCTCCCGGTGTTCGCGATTCTCACGGGGTACCTGCTGGACACGAAAGCGAAGAAGTTGATCGTTCCGCTCTGTTGCTACGTGGTCCCGATCATCAGCATCGCATCGGCCGCGATCTACTGGATCGACCCGACGCTTCTGGCGAGCGACAACAACCAGGTCTTCAAGCAGAATATTGAGGTCGCGCGCGCCCACCTCGAACCCGGGACGACTCTCCCCTACATCGGCGGGGAGTACTGGCCCGAGGCGAATCCACTGCTGTACTACTGGGACGTGAAGCTCGAGAGGCCGGGTGACACGACGGAAGAAGCGGTCGCTAAGGCGCTCGCAAGCCGGCACCGTTCGCTCATCTGCGTCCGCGACAGGCTGAACGAAGTAGCAGAGACCGGCGTCCTGCACGAAACCGTGGTGGAGGGAAGGGGGTGGGCCTGGCTGAGGTTCCCCCCCAAGGAGGCGCCGGCTGCGAGCGGCATCTGAGATGAACCGTTGCAATCTGGTTCGTCTTTGTTATACTCTCCGGCGACTCGAGGCTCTCCGGAGCAGACCCAAGTACCAGGAGAAGAAGTAGATGGACCCATCTGCACTGCTGGCAAGAGACGCGGGGCTGTTTGCCGCAGAACGCATAGTCCTCTGGATAGCCTGCGCGGCGTACGGCGTCGCGCTCGTTTTCTACATCGCGCACATCATCCGGCCAAGTTGGAAGGTCTCCCGCACGGGCTCGACGGTCTCGCTTCTTTCCGCGGCGGGCCTTCAGACCATAGTCATCATCCTCCGAGTCATCCTCAAGGGCGCTCCCCCGTTCCAGAGCCTCTACGAGAGCCTGGCGTGGTTCGCGTGGATGACGGTCGTCGCGTACCTCATCATCGAGTGGCGCAGGAACGTACGGATCCCCGGCTTCTTCGTCTCGCTCATCGCGGGCGGCGCGGTGCTCTACGCACTGCTCGGCCAGAACCCAGAGATCAAGCCGCTCTTCCCCGCCCTCCAGAGCACGTGGTTCTTCTGGCACGTCGCCATCGCGTTCGGCTCCTACGCCATCTTCGTCGTCGCGTTCGCGGTCGAGATCTCGTACCTGATACAGCTCCTGCTCTGGAAGCTGCACGTCAAGGTCGATTACGGGCTGACGCGCGAGAACATCGGGCGCTTCCACCGCTCCGTGCACCAGCTCGTGCTGTTCGGGTTCCCGATGCTGACGTTCGGCATCATGTCGGGCGCAGCGTGGGCCAACGAGGCGTGGGGCGTCTACTGGCAGTGGGACCCGAAGGAGACGTGGTCGCTCATCACGTGGTTCGTCTTCGCGCTGTATCTGCATACGCGGGTTCGCCCCACGTGGCGAGGCGTGCCGTCGACCATCATCGTAATCGTGGCGTTCCTGTGCATGGTCACGACGTTCATTGGAGTAAGTTGGCTGGCGAAGGTGTTCGGCATTCCGAGTCTGCACCTCTACTAGGGCTGATATGGAAGAACCAAAGGTCATGACGGCCGAGAGGCCGGACGCACCGAAGAGGAAGAAGCGGAAGACCTTCCTGCGGATCGTGCTCGAGCGGGTGCTTCGCGAACTCATGCGGATCAGGCTCGCCGTGTGGCTTCTCATCGTCATGACTGTGACGATGGTGGTGGGCTCCATCTTTCCGCAGGGCTACAGCTCCGAGATCTACATCGAGTCGTGGGGTGAAACGCGCTACGCGGTGTTCTCCAAGCTGGGGCTGCTGAACCTGTTCCACACGAAATTCTTCCTGCTGCTCGGCATCATCCTCCTGCTCAACCTGTTGGTCTGCAGCATCGTGCGGGTGTCGAGCAGACGCCGCGTGAGCGTATCGAAGACGACCGCGCCAAGGACCGCACGGGCCATCGGCATGGGCGGCGACGCGGACTCCGCGATCTCGCGGGTGGTCCGTGCGCTGACCGAGCGTGGCTACTTCGTTTCCAGGGCACAGGGCGGGATGGTGTCCGCGCGGCGCGGACCGTGGCCCGAGGGCGTGAGCCTGCTCTACCACCTGGCCATGGCGATGGCGATACTCGGGTTCATTGTCTCCGCGCTGCACTCGTTCGAGGGCGACGTCACGCTGTACCCCGGAGAGCCGGTGGTTGTTAA
>DAOWCM010000456.1 GCA_030639555.1 Candidatus Eiseniibacteriota bacterium
ACGATGATGGGAGGGAGGCTCTGGCGAGCGTTGCGCGAACGTCCGCCGTTCGCCTACAGCGTCAGCGCGATGCCTGTTCCGGGCCGTGAGGGAGGAGCGCTGGTCGGCTACGTGACGACACCGCCTGGTCAGGAGGAGGACGCGGTCAGCACGTTTGTCTCGGAGCTTTCAAGGCTGTCGCGGGACGGGCTCTCAGAGGATGAACTGGACAGAGGCCGGCGATACCTTGCCGGGATGCTCGAGATCTCCATGCAGCGGGGTGCGGTGAGAGCCGCGAGCTACAGCGTCGCGGAAGTGGCGGGGATGGGCTACGAGTACGTCGACAGGCTTCCGGGTATCGTGAGAGGGATTACCAACGACGACGTCGTGCGCGTCGCTGGGCAGTACCTGACCGCGGAGGACGGACCGGCCTCGGTTATCCTCCGCGGTTAGTGTATTTTGTTCCTGCCGCACGACGGGTGCGGGCGATTCGCGCCGGGGTCGAGCCTCACGCACTACTGCCTGAGGTTCTGTCCTGTGCCGGATTCCATCAGATCCTGAAGCTCCTCGGGTGCGTACCTGCCCCACAGATCCAGCAGGCTGTTGAGCTCTCGGGTCCTGCCCAGCTTCCGATACATCGAGAGAAGCGGCGGGTAGAGCTCTCGTCTGTCCGGCTCCTGGCTAAGGGCATGCTCGTAAGCGCGCACGGCCTCCTCGAAGTGCGCCAGGGCCTCCGCGTCCTTACCGTTTCTGGCCGCTCTCTCGCCGATCATCAAGTGAACCCCACCGTATCTCACCCACGTCTCGACGCGCTCGGGCTGGGCCTCCAGTAGTCTCTCGGCCAACGGAAGCGCTTTCTCCGGCTGCATCATGTGGACGGCGTAGATGGCAATGAGTCCGTTCAGGGCGGGCCCGTAGCGCGGGGCGAACTTCAGGGCCAGGCTGTAGAGGCGGACCGCCTCGTCCGCGTTCACCGGAGCCGTCTGCATCGCCTTGAAGCCGAGGCGCGAGAACCCCGCGGCGTAGTTGGTCACCAGACGCGTTGTCGTCGGAGGTTTGTAGATCTCGTCCATGACCCTCCAGCCGTCGTCGACGTCAACGAGGCTGTCGTATCTGTAGTTCTCGAAGCAGTTCTCGTACGTTTTCTCGACGTTGATCATGTGCCGCCCCGTCTCCGGCTTGAGACGGAAGACCATTCCTTCCAGCTCGAGGTTGTCGTAGTAGCCCATGAAGTCGTCAACGGTGACGGCGAAGTAGATGGGTCTGCCCCAGTTGTTCTCCCGGATGATGTCGTGGAGCGTGATGTCCCTCAGCGTGATCAGCTTCAACTCACCGGTGTCAGCCTCACGCGTCCAATAGGGCGTCATTCGCTCGATCTCGTCGTAAGTGAAGCTCATCGGTACTTCACGGTCCTTAAGCTGTTCGATGTACCAGTTGATCTGTATCAGCGAGAGATTGACGATGTCTACGTCAGTGCGGATGCCCTCGACCTGCTGGAGGTACCAGAGCGGGAACGTGTCGTTGTCCCCATTCGTGATGATGATCGCATCCTCTTCGAGGAAGTTGATCATGTTCCAGCCGTAGTAGTACGCGACCTTGTTCTCGCTCCTGTTCAGTGTGTAGTACTGCATGACGACGGGCATGACCGCGAGGAGCACCAAAGCCGCCACCCTGACGTTGCGGTAGGCAATTCCCATCTTCCTTGCCCATCGGACGATC
>DAOWCM010000064.1 GCA_030639555.1 Candidatus Eiseniibacteriota bacterium
GGGGGGAGGATTCGAACCTCCGAAGGCTTCGCCGACAGATTTACAGTCTGTTCCCTTTGACCACTCGGGAACCCCCCCGGATCGCCCCGCTGGGGAGCGGGCTGCTCCCGAGGCGCTGGACGCACTGCTGATTCTGGAGCTGGCGAGAGGAATCGAACCCCCAACCACCTCATTACAAGTGAGGTGCTCTACCATTGAGCTACGCCAGCCTGGGATATAGGAACCCACCCGGCGGCGGGGCTTCGTCCTGAAGCCGCCAGCTGCACAAACGCTATATTGTATTAGGGAGTTGCTGCCATGTCAACCCGAAATCGGCGATTTCCGCGCGATGTCCACCGTTCTGCATCCTGCTTCCCTCGAACTCCGCTTCTCCCCCTGCTCTGCCGCCGTCTCCGGCGGCCCTCTCCCCAGCTCTTATGACTTGGCCTTGCGCGCCACTGGACCCGTCTCGGTGTCCTCGACCACGTATCCCGCCTCCTCAATGGCCGCGCGCAGCTCATCCGCCAGGCCCCAGTTCTTCGCATCGCGCGCGTCAGAGCGCTCCCGCACCATCTTCACGATCTCCTCGGGCACGCTCTCGTCAACGTCCCCAGTATGTTGCAACAGTCCCAGAATATCCGATAGCTCTCGCAGGACGCCCCTGTCGGCCCGAAGAACAGTGTCGTCTGCGCCGGACTCCATCTCAGAATTGATGGTCCGGACGAGCTCGAACAGGTAACCTATTGCCTGAGCGGTGTTTAGGTCATCGTCCATCGCTCCCAGGAACTTGTCTCTGAGATCAGACACTGCCGGGCTGGGCGTATCCACGGTCTCGCCCTCCCGCTCCGGGCCCACACTCCGCGCCAGCGCCCTGAAGAGGTTCTCGAACCGCTCGATGGCCACGCCCGCCTCACTCAGCCGCTCGTCGGAGAACTCTATCTCGGACCTGTAGTGCGTCGACAGCAGGTAGAACCTGACAACATCCGCGGGGAAACGCCTGGAGATCTCCTCCATGGTCTTGAAGTGCCCGGTCGACTTGGACATCTTCTCGCCCACCAGATTGACGAGGCCGTGGTGCACCCAGTGGTTTACATAAGGACGCCCGGTAGCCGCTTCGTGCTGTGCGATCTCGTTCTCGTGATGAGGGAATATCAGCTCGGTCCCGCCCCCGTGGATGTCGAAGTGGCCGCCCAGGTACTTCACGGACATCGCCGAGCACTCGATGTGCCATCCGGGCCTCCCCTGCCCCCACGGGCTCTCCCAGCAGGGCTCGCCCTCCTTGGCGCCCTTCCACAGGCAGAAGTCCTCCGGATTGCGCTTCTTGTCGTCGATTTCGACCCGCTCGCTGGCCCCGGCGATCAGATCGTCCAGGTTCCTCTTGGACAGTTTCCCGTAGCCCGCGAACTTCCTGACCTCGAAGTAGACGTCGCCGCCGGATTCATAGGCGAAGCCCTTGTCGACCAGCGTCTTGACGAGCTCGACGATCTCAGTGATGTGCGCGGTCGCCAGCGGGTAGTGGTCAGCCTCCTCGGCGCCCAGGAACTTGAGAAACTCCATGAACTTGTCGATGTTCCTCTTCGCTATCACCGTGTAGTCGACGCCCTCCGCCTCGGCCTTCTCCACGATCTTGTCATCGATGTCCGTGAAATTGATGACGAGGGTGACGTCGTAGCCCTTGTACCGGAAGTAGCGGCGGAACACATCCGACACCACCGCGACCCTCATGTGCCCCACGTGCGGCTCCGCCTGGACGGTCATTCCGCAGAAGTACATGCCGACCTTGCCCTCGTGGACCGGCACGAACTCCTTCTTCTTGCCCGCGAGCGTATCGTAGATCCTCAACATCACTTGATTCCTCCGGGAATACCAACTGCGAGCAACGGGCCGGCTGCGTCCGCCGCGCGACGGACGCTCAGTCCCCCGGCCAACAGCGGAGACACACGATCAAGGTCGGGCCGCGCGGACGAACGCCGCGGCTCGCGCAGGGTCGATGGCGTTGGCAGCGCGCCCACCCTCCATTACATAGCTTCCGATGATGACGGCGTCACACGTGCCGAGCACGTCCGCAACGGTCTCTGCCGTGACACCGCTTCCGACCACGACCGGCGTGCCGGGCACGGCCGCCCTGACTCGTGCAAGCTCCTCGGGCGAGCCCGGTGAGCCCGTCATGTCGCCGGTAACGATGAGAGCGGCCGCCTTCCCCCGTTCCACGAGTTCGGCCGCGGCCTGTTCGACGCTCTCGCTACCGAGAGGCTTCGCGTGCTTCACGAAGACGTCCGCAAAGACCCTGAGTCCCGGCGAGAGGTCCCGGATGGCCAGGAGCGTCTCCCTCGCGTTCCCCTGGATGATACCCTGGTCGGTCGCGGCGGCGCCGATGTGGACGTTCACCCTGATGAAGCGCGCTCCCACGGCGGCAGCCACGGCCACGGCCGACAGGGCATCGCTTCGCAGTACGTTGATGCCCAGCGGCAGCGACGTCTTCTCCTGAACGAGAGACCCGATGGCGGCCATCGCCGCGACCGCGCCCCTCCCCGCGAAGCCCCTGGAGAACGGGGCGTCGCCGAAGTTCTCCAGTATGATCCCGTCCAGACCTGCTGCCTCGAGAGCGGCCGCGTCGTCAAGCGCCCTCCCGACGACTCGCGGCATGTCCCCGTCCCACCCGGAGCTTCCCGGCAGCGGCAGGAGATGCACGACGCCGATGAGGCTCTTCGGCCGGCCGAACACCTCTTCCAGAGCGCCCATCTCGGTCCCTCACAACGCGGGGGCAGGGAATCGCTGCCGCACGGAGGAGCGGCCTCTGGGGCCGTGAACCCGTGCGGCAGCAGTGCGTCTCGTTCCTCGTCGCGCGCTACCCGCGCGTCAGCGAAGCGACGGTCTTCTTGTCGAGTTTCTTGACGACCGCAAGCAGCAGCTTCACGCAGTTGTCGTAGTCATCTCTGTGCAGTACGCCGACGTGTCCGTGGATGTAACGGGTCTGGATGGCGAGGGTGATGCACGGCACACCCCACTTGGCGAACTGAATGGTCCCGCTGTCCGTGCCGCCCCTGGTTAGGGCGGTCAGGACGAACGGGATCTTGTTCTCCTCGGCGACGCTTATGACGAGGTCGCGCAGACGGCGGCTCGGTATCGCGCTGCCGTCGTAGACCATGATGCCCACGCCGGCGCCCAGGTCCTCGCCCGCGCCATCGCTTCCCGGAGTGTCGGTGGCGATCGTGACGTCGACGGCAAACGCGACGTCGGGCTCGACCATCTGGGCGCTCGTCCGGGCACCTCTCAGGCCCACCTCCTCCTGCACCGTCCCGACACCGTACAGCGTGTTCGGGTGGCTCTTGCCGATCTTGTTCAGGACGTCGATGACGGTCGCGACGCCGATGCGATCGTCCCAAGCCTTGGCCGCGTAGGTCTTAGGGTTCCCCAGGATCGCGAAGTCGGATATCGGGACGACCTGGTCGCCGGGCTTGACGCCGAGCTTCTTCTTGACGTCGAAGCCTTCGGAGGCGCCCACGTCGATGTACATGTCGGCGATGTCCAGGACCTTCTTGCGCTCATCGGGCTTCAGGACGTGGGGCGCCTTCGAGCCGATGACACCCAGGAAGTCGCCCTTCCTGGTCCTGACCATCACGCGCTGAGAGAGCGCGACGTGTCCCCACCAACCACCTATCGGCAGGAACTTGATGAACCCCTCCTTCGTCACGTGCTTGACCAGGAAGCCGATCTCGTCCATGTGCCCGGCGATCATGACCTTGGGCGCGGCCGCAGTTCCCTTCTTCTCAGCGACCAGACTACCCAGATTGTCGTAGCTGATCTTCGCGACGCCTTTCAGGTGACCCGCCATGATGTCAGCGACTTCATCCTCGAACCCGGAGATACCGCTGGCCTCTGTCAGTTCCTTGAACATCTTCTCGGTCTTGTCCAAATCAGCTCTCCTCCCGCGAAACGTCCGGCCGTTGCGCTACGCAAGGCCTTCTGCCACTGGTAATCTCAGAAATCGTGCAGCTGCGTAGGGATGATTCTAGCCCCGCTCCCGGGCGTCGTCAAGGCCGGCGCGGCCCAACGCACGGGACCGCCCGCGTGGCGTGCCGGAACCCAACCGGCACGGCTCTTGCAAAACGTTACAGCTTGCGGGCAACACGGGAACCATATAGAGTCTTGCATGGTCTGACGCGGGCGGACGGTGAACCCGCATGAGTGACGGTCACAGCACGGGCATCATCTGGAGGACGACGCATTGGTCAACCTGGCGCTCATAGGCACGGGGGCCTGGGGACGGAATCTCCTCAGGAACTTCGCGCACCTCAAAGAGGCACACCTAAGGGTTTGCTGCGACTCCGATGGCGACCAGTGCAAGACGACGCTCAACGGGTACCGCGGAATCCGCATCGAAACCGACCCGGAAGCCGTCTTCGCGGACCCGGAAATCGACGCAGTGGCGATAGCCACGCCTGCCGTGACCCACTTCGAACTCGCCAGGCGCGCCATCGAGTCGGGCAAGGACGTCTTCGTAGAGAAGCCGATGACGCTCACCTACGAGCACGCGGTCGAACTCGTGGAGGCCGCCGACGCGGCTGAGCGCATCCTGATGGTCGGACACCTGCTCGAATACCACGCCGCGGTAGACAAGATGAAGGAACTCCTCGACACCGGCGAGCTGGGCGATCCGTACTACCTCTACTCCGAGCGCCTGAACCTGGGCCGCATCAGGAGTGACGAGAACGCGCTCTGGAGCCTGGCGCCGCATGACATCTCGATCATCCTGTATCTGCTTGACGACGAACCCATCGATGTGGCGGCTCACGGCGCGGCCTACATCCGCCCGGACATAGAGGACGTGGTCTTCGTGTGCATGCGGTTCCCGGGGAACAGGTTGGCCCAGGTTCACGTGTCGTGGCTCGACCCACACAAGATCAGGCGCACCACGCTCGTGGGCAGCAAACGCATGGTCGTCTTCGACGACATGCAGGGCTCGGAGAAGGTCAAGATCTACGACAAGGGCGTGGACCCCAACGGCAGGTTCGTCGGGTACGCCGAATCACTGTCGCTCCGTTTCGGAGAGGTCGTCGTGCCCGCCCTGAAGATGACAGAGCCTCTCAAGCTCGAGTGCGAGCACTTCGTCGAGTGCGTGACGAACCGCACGACTCCCCGTTCGGACGGCAGGGACGGCATGAGGGTAGTCCGGGTCCTCGATGCCGCCCAGCGGTCTCTGAAAGCCGGAGGCCTGCCGGTTACTCTGGAGTAGACTTGACCCACTGACATGGAAGCTGACTGAGCGGCCGCGGCGCCTCATCGACGCCGCGCCGTCCTGGAGGAAACGCCTCAATGGAACGCTTCATCGACCCGACCGCCAGCGTAGGCGACGGCACGACCGTCGGCCGTTTCACGGTCATCGAGTCATCGGCCGTCGTGGGCGCCGGCTGCGTGATCGGACACAACGTGGTCATCCACGCCGGGACCGTTGTGGGTGACAACGTGAGGATCGACGATGGCGCCGTCATCGGGAAGCTGCCGATGAAGGCGGCCAACTCCGCGACCACAGGCGACGAAGGGCTGCCGCCGGCGAGCATCGGCGACGGCTGCATCATCGGCACGTCCGTGGTGATATACGCCGGGTGCGAGCTGGGATCTCGGGTGCTCGTTGCTGACCTGGCGTCGGTCAGAGAGGATGTGACGGTCGGAGACTTCACTATTGTCGGCAGGGGCGTGACGGTAGAGAACCACTGCACGATCGGACGGTACTGCAAGCTGGAAAGCGAGTGCTACATCACGGCCTATTCATCCCTTGCCGACCGCGTCTTCGTCGCCCCCGGTGTCGTGACCTCCAACGACAACTTCATCGGCAGGACCGAGGAGCGTTTCAAGCATTTCAAGGGTGTCACGGTGGAGAGGGGCGGGCGGATTGCCGCGGGCGCGGTCATCCTGCCCGGCAAGACCGTGGGCGCCGATGCGGTGGTGGCGGCCGGCTCCGTTCTTACGGACGACGCGCCGGCGAAGAAGATCGTCCTCGGGTCTCCAGCGAGACTCAAGAAGGACGTTCCTGAGGAGCAGCTCCTCGACAATCAGGGGTGGGAGGACTAGCAGGCCCCACCTCGAGCCCGGCCGTTCGCGCCAGCACCCCCAGCATTCGTCTGGCCGCCGCCCTCCGGCAGAACTCGCTCTCTGCCGCGTGCCGCCCGTTCAGCCCGAGTTCGCGGGCAAGCCCGGGGTCCGAGCGGAGCCGCCGGAGAGTCTCTGCCAGCTCGGCGGGTGACTCGGCTCGTACGACCACGCCTGCCCCCGCGTCCGTGACGATGTCCGCGCTCTCCCCCGCCACCGCCAGGACTATTGGCTTCGCGACGGCCATCGCCTCGAAGATCTTCGAGGGAATGACGGTGCTGAAGAGCGGGTCATCCCGGAGGTGCACCAGGACGACGTCGCTCGCATTCAGTATCAGGGGAATGCGCTCGCGCGGCTGACCGCCGAGGAAGGTGACATTCGTGAGATCCAGCTGCTCGACCTCGTGCTCGAGCTCAGCCCTTTCAGCGCCCTCTCCGACGAACAGGTAGTGGATCGGTTCACCGCGCGTCATCTCGGCGGCGGCGATCACGCTCTTGAGTCCGTGCGCCATCCCCAGTGTCCCGACGTAGGTGGCCAGGAACTCGTCGGGACGTATGCCCGCCTCCTCCCGGAGACCGTTCTCCTTCGGGCCGGGCTTGAAGTCGGACAGGTACACCCCGTTTCTCACTACCGCAAGTCTGCTCTCCGCGATACCCCGACTCCTCAGGACGCTGACGAAGGATTCCGTCACCGAGACAATACAGTCCGCCCTGTTGTAGAGGAAGCGAGCCAGGGCGGCGACCACGCGCATCACCGGGCCGCCGCTGACAGCGCCGACTGCCGCGATCGACTCCGGCCAGAGGTCTCTGAGCTCGAACACGAACGGCCGGCGCCTGAGACGCGCCGCCGCCCACGCTGAGACGGCTGTCAGCAGCTGAGGAGAGGTGCCGACCACGACATCGGGACGCTCCTGGATGACCGCGGCGGGCAGGGACATCAGCATGAAGCTCAGGTAGTCGAACGAGCGCCGGAATCGCCCCTTGTTCGGAGTCATGTAGGTCCACACGCGCACGACGCGGACCCCTTCCATCTCCTCAACGGCGTAGAGGCTGTTCCGGTAGCCGTCGTGGACCCTCCCCGTCGGGAAGTTGGGCGCCCCGGTGATGACGGTGACGTCGTGCCCGTCCTCCGCCCACACGCGCGCGTGCTCGAAGGTCCTGAGCGCGGGGGCGTTGGTCTCCGGAGGGAAGTTGTCTGTCAGGAAGAGTATCTTCACGAGTGCGCGTCCTCTCACCTGGAGCCTACCGCTCACTCGATTATACACGGTGCGGCCGCGTAAGGCCACAGGCTCCGTGCGGCCTCACCCCGTACAAGAAGAAGGAGCAGAGACAGACGTCCCTGCTCCTCGCAATCGTGTCAGATACGCGCCCCCTACTTCCTCCGCCTCCTGGCAACACCGACCATGCCGAGGAGACCTGAACCCAGAAGGAGCATCGTGCCGGGCTCCGGGACGACAGGGTCGCTGGCGCGCGTTGCCTCAATGAGGATGACTTCGTTACGAACGCCCCCCGTCCAGGCAAGATCGACGGCCAGGTCATCGACGAAGTAATCCTCCGTCGATGTCACCGGCGCCCAGCTGTTGTTAAACACCCCCGCCCCATTCACCGACAACGTGACGCCGAACAGATCGCTGAGTAGCGTTGCCCCCGCGGGTACCGCAAGGCCAAGAAGCATCGCCACGAAAACGAGTATCAGAATCGCTCTCATCTTGCCACCTCCAGAGATGATAGTCCCGAGCGCGATAGTGCCATTTCCCTCAACTACTGTCAATGATATCACACAGGAAATCCAATGACAAGCCTTATTATCTATGCATTCTCGACAAACCGTCTAAGTGGCGGTGCGGCGCGCCCTTAGGCTTGTGGAGGCGCACCCGCCAGCGTGTACCACTACCCGCCGGTGGGCGCCCGTTCCCGCCTGAGCACGCCCCTTTGGCCCCTCCTGGCCCGGTAAGCGCACCCCGGCAACGAGAAAGAACCCTGGGAGCCGAGGCAATGTCGGAACGAGTACGTTGTTGTGGATATCGTGAGGATACCGCAGGTCGGCGGAGCGGGCGACGGGGCGGTCGGCGGAGCGATTGACGGAGCGGGCGGCGCAGCGATTGACGGAGCGGTCGGCCGAGCGGGCGCCGGGCCGGTCGGCGGAGCGGTCAGCTGGGCTGGTCACCGCAGGACGGTGAACTTGCGCCGCACAGCCTCGCCGCCAACAGAGAGCTCGCAGAAGTAGATGCCGCTTCCGACGGGCCTGTTGACCGAGTCCCTGCCGCCCCACGCGAGCGAGCCCTGCCCCGACGCGGCCGCCGTGCAGGAGATCTCTCGCACCAGTCTCCCGGTCGCGGTGTAGATCCGCGCCCGGACCAGTGCGCCGGGTGTCACCGCGTACGCCAGCGTCGCAGCGCCGAACGTCGGGTTCGGCTGAATGGAGAACCGGAGTCCGGCGGAGCCGGGCAGGTGCGGGTCAACGAGCTCGCAGGTCTCGAAAGTGCCTCCATCCTGCCAGACCGCTCCTCCGAACTCATCCCACGCGCACACTCTGTAGTAGTAGAGGGTGCCGGGCGCGAGGCCGGTGAGCGATGCCTCGTGGGTGCAGCCGCCGCCCGGAAGCGAGAAGCTCACCGAGCCCAGGTCCTTGTCGGTGCCGTAGTCCACCCACGTGGTGCACGGGCGATCCGTCGACCACGCGATCGTCGCGGAGGTATCGGCCACGCATACGATCCCCGGTCTCGAGATCGTCACACCCTTCCCGTCGGTGGTGGACGCATCGGGAAGCTCCGTGGCGAAGACGAAGGGAGCGCCCTCGGCGGTGTCCGCCCCGCAGGCGCTCAGTACCACGAATGTGTACTCGTGCCTCGGCGCCACGGGCCTGACCCGCACGAGGTGATCTATCACGCGGGTAGGGTCAACCTCCGTGTAGCAGTCGAGGTCTCCTTCCGTCCCGTACCGCATCTGGGACGTCGCGGGACGGTCTGTGGTCCACGTGACGACGATGGAGTTCACGCACTCCGCGAGCGCCGCGACGTCACCTATGATCGGGGGACCGGTTGGCTCCAGTTCCATGGTCGTGAACGTGGAGTCGGGTGAGGACGCGTTCGCCCCGTAGCCGTCACGGGAGTGCGCGCGGAAGTGGTACGACGTTCCGTTGAGAAGACCGGTGAGCACCACCGAGTGTTCGACGACCGCGAGAGTGTCCTCGGCGGTTTCCTGTCCGTACTCGTCTGTGAGGCCGTACTCCACCCTGGACGTGGCCGGCCTCGTGGTCGTCCAGCCGATGACGGCCCAAGTCGCTCCCACACCCGACACGGTCACGTCAGCTATCTCAAAGTCAACAGCGACGGTCTCGAACGTGTGATCGCCGGAATCGGAGGTCCTGTCGAACACGTCGGTACTCACAGCCCTGAAGTGGTACGTCGACCCCGGGGCGAGTCCCTCGAGGAGCATTCGGTGGAACAACGTCATCTGGGGGTCGACTCCGGTGTCGTCGCCGTAGTCGGAGGTTAAGCCGTACTGGACGCTGGAGTTCGAATGGACGTTCGTCTGCCACCTGACGACGGCGGACGAGGGCGTGACCGAGTCGACCACGACCGACGAAAGGACCAGGGGTTCAAGAAGCGAGATGTAGACCGTGTGAACTCCGGGCCCGCCGTCGTCGACCGCAAAGTCGAGGATGCCGAGCGAATCGGACTCCACGGAGCCTTCCGGGAGAGCCCCGCCATCGACCACCACGCCGAACGACGACCCGGGAGAGACCCCTA
>DAOWCM010000066.1 GCA_030639555.1 Candidatus Eiseniibacteriota bacterium
CAGCACCTGCTGCACGCCGACGTGCCTGAGCGCCGACCCCGCAAGCACCGGTACCATGTCTCCCTTGACAGTTGCCTGCCTGATACCTTCGTATATCTCCCGCTCCGGGAGTTCAGCCCCGCCCACGTACTTCTCCAGCAGCTCGTCGTCCGCCTCGGTGGCGCTCTCGACCAGGCACTCTCTGCGCTGTGTAGCCTCATCGAGAAACTCGGACGGGATATCCTCCTCGGTGAAGGTCGCGCCCTGTGCGGCCTCGTCGAACCTGAGCGCCTTCATCCGGATCAGATCGATGACTCCGCTGAAGGCGTCACCCGCCCCTATCGGCATGGTCAGCGGCACGGGATTCGTTTTGAGCCTATCGATCATCATCGTCAATGCGTTCTCGAAGTCGGCCCCGACGCGGTCCATCTTGTTGATGAACGCGATCTTCGGGATCCCGTAGTTCTCGGACTGCTTCCAGACCGTCTCGGACTGAGGCTCGACGCCCCCGACGCCGCAGAACACGGCGACAGAGCCGTCCAGCACCCTGAGAGAACGCTCTACCTCCATCGTGAAGTCCACGTGCCCCGGCGTATCGATGATGTTGATCCTGTGATCCAACCAGTGGCACGTTGTCGCGGCCGAGGTGATGGTGATGCCGCGCTGTCGCTCCTGCTCCATCCAGTCCATGGCAGCGGCGCCGTCGTGCACCTCGCCCATCCGGTGAACCCTGCCGGTGTAGAACAGGATCCGCTCGGTGAGCGTGGTCTTCCCCGCATCGATGTGGGCCATGATGCCTATGTTCCTGACCCGCTCAAGCGGACACTCGCGCGCCATCTTCCTCTTCCCCGTTCCGGATCGCCTGGACGGCCTCGTAGGAGGAGAGATAACAGTCCGCTCGATCACACTGCCGTGTGTACCGACCATCAGCGACTGCTGCAAGACTCCCCCCGTGACGGTCTGACCACTACCACCTGTAGTGCGCCAGCGCCTTGTTGGCCTCGGCCATCCTGTGCGTGTCGTCTCTCTTCTTCATGGCCGCGCCTTCCTTCTTGAAGGCCGCCACGAACTCGCCCGCCAGCTTCTCGGCCATCGTGTGCTCAGAACGCTGACGCGCAAACCCAATGAGCCAACGGAAGGCAAGCGCCGTGCGTCGCTCGGGCCTCACCTCGATCGGCACCTGGTAAGTGCTTCCCCCCACCCGCCTTGACTTCACCTCCAGCATCGGCTTCACATTGCTCACGGCCTTCTCGAACACCACGAGCGGATCTTCCTTGGTCCTCTCCGCGACGATATCCATCGCGGTGTAGAAGATTCTCTCGGCCGTGCTCTTCTTGCCGCCCGTCATCAGGTTGTTGATGAAGCGCGTTACGAGCTGGCTCCCCATCCTGGGATCTGGCTCGCGCTTCCTCTTCGGCACCTCGCGCCTTCTCGGCATTTCGTTCTTCCTCCTAAGGCTCAGGTCTCTCAGGGTGCTCCCAGAGGGTTACAGCCTGCTCGACCCGACAGAGCTTGCTCGCTACTTCGGCCTCTTAGTTCCGTACTTCGACCGCGACTGCTTTCTCCCGTCGACCCCGGACGCGTCCAGCGGTCCGCGGATGACGTGATAGCGCACGCCCGGAAGGTCCTTCACCCTGCCACCCCTGATAAGCACGACCGAGTGCTCCTGCAGGTTGTGCCCCTCACCGGGTATGTAGGCGGTGACGGAATCACCCTTCATCAGGCGGACCCTGGCGACCTTCCGAAGCGCCGAGTTCGGCTTCTTCGGGGTCGTGGTGTACACCCTCGTGCAGATGCCTCGCCTCTGGGGGTGACCCTGAAGAGCCCTTGCGGGCTTCTTCTTGATCTTCGGCTTCCGTCCGTGCTTGATCAGCTGGTTGATCGTCGGCAATCCATCCTCCTCGACTCGTTGTCGCGTCGTCTCGTTCGGTCGCCCGAAAGAGGGCGCTCCTTAGGTATCTAGCTTCCCGCCGACGTCAGCGTGCCAACGTCGCCTTCCGGAACCTCGTCCGGGCGTTCGATGACCTTTGGCTTGGGCTCCGCCGGCGTGACGATCTTGATTCCCTCGTAGTTCACAAGACCGGTTCCCGCCGGGATCTTCCGCCCGATGATCACGTTCTCCTTGAGGCCTCTGAGGGTGTCGGTCTTGCCCTCTGTGGCGGCCATCATGAGAACGCGAGTTGTCTCCTGGAACGAAGCGGCCGAGATGAAGCTGTCCGTGGTCAGAGCGGCCTTGGTGATACCGAGAAGGAGAGCCTCGTGCCTCGCGGGCTGCTTCTTCTCGTCCTTCTTCCTGACGCCCTTGTTCTCCTCGGCAATACGACGGTTCTCCGCCTCGAAGTCGGAACGCGACACGATCTGTCCCTCGAGGAACTTCGTGTCGCCCGGCTCGACCACGTTCACGCGCTGGAGCATCTGCCGGACTATCATCTCGATGTGCTTGTCGTTGATCTTGACGCCCTGCAGGCGGTAGACCTCCTGGATCTCGTTCAGCAGGTACTCCTGAACCGCCTTCTCACCTTTGATCTTGAGAATGTCGTGCGGGTCGATCGGACCCTCCGACAGACGGTCGCCCGCCCGTACGGCATCTCCATCATGAACCCTGAGATGCGTGCCGTGGGGCAGTTTGTAGATCGTCTCTCCGCCCTCGACCTCGTCGTTGACGACGTGTATCTCGCGCATGCCCTTCTTGACCTCGCCGAAACGGAGTACGCCGTCGATCTCGCTGATGGTCGCCGGGCTCTTTGGCGGCCTCGCCTCGAACAGCTCCTCGACACGAGGAAGCCCGCCTGTGATGTCGCGCGTCTTGCCGAACTCGCGCTGGATCTTCGCGAGAACGGTGCCGGGAGCGATCTGATCGCCGTCCTTGACGAGCAGGCGCGCGCCGGTCGGACAGATGTACTCGCCCGTCGATCTCCCGCTCTTCGACTCCACGATAATGGAGGGATGAAGCTCCTTCTCTGGGTCCTCAACGATCACCCGCTCGCGGTGGCCGGTGGTCTCGTCCGCCTCGCGCTCCATCGTCCGGCCCTCCACGACCTGGTCGAACACGACCTTGCCGCCGGACCTGGTGATGATCGGGTCGTTGTAGGGGTCCCACTCGTAGAGAGCGTCGCCCTCTTCCACGTGGTCGCCGTCTTTCACGAACAGCGTCGCGCCGTACGGGATGTTGTACGCCCGCTCACGGCCGTCGTCGCCGTCCTTGATGAGCCGCGCGGTGCGGCCTATGACGATTCTTCTTCCGTCCCCGTCCGTGCGGAGCACTCTCGACCCATCGAAAGGCAGTCTGATGGTGCCCGACGCGGCGGCCTCGCGCTTCGAGCTCTCAGCGATGCGGCCGGAGGTTCCACCGATGTGGAACGTCCGCAACGTCAGCTGCGTTCCCGGCTCGCCGATCGACTGCGCCGCGACTATACCAACCACCTCGCCGATCTCGACCATCCTGCCGGTCCCCAGATTGCGCCCGTAGCACTTCGCGCAAACACCGCGTGCTGACTCGCACGTCAGGACGGAACGGATCCTGACCTCTTCGATGTTCATGTTGTGCAGCTTCTCGGCCGCCTCCTCGTCGATCACCTCATTGCGCTTGACGAGGACTTCCTTGGTGGCCGCGTCGACCACGTCCTCGGCCACGGCCCTGCCGAGCACTCTCTCGTGCAGCGCCTCTACGACCTTGCCGGCCTCGATGAGAGCGGTGGTCAGCGTGCCGCGGGACGTGCCGCAGTCCATCTCTGAGATGACGATCTCCTGCGCGACGTCGACGAGCCGCCTGGTCAGGTAGCCGGCATCCGCGGTCTTGAGAGCGGTGTCCGCCAGGCCCTTCCGCGCACCGTGCGTCGAGATGAAGTACTCGAGCGCCGTCAGGCCCTCGCGGAAGTTCGAGCGGATGGGCGATTCGATGATCTCGCCCATCTGGCCGACCAGCTTCTTCGCGGGCTTGGCCATGAGTCCACGCATTCCAGCGAGCTGACGGATCTGGTCCTTCGAACCTCGCGCGCCGGAATCGGCCATCATATGGATCGGGTTGAACCCGCCATCGGACAGGGCCATATCGGCCGCCATCGCGTCGGCAACATCGCTGGCCGCATGCGTCCACGCATCGACGACCCTGTTGTAGCGCTCGGTGTCCGTGATGATGCCGTCGCGGTGATAACGCGCGATCTTGTCCACTTCCTTCTGCGCGGCGGCGAGAATGTCCTTCTTCTGCTCCGGCACGAGCACGTCGTCAATGCCGATCGTGATCCCGCCCAGCGTCGCGTAGTGGAAGCCCAGGTCCTTCAGGTGGTCGAGCGCATCCGCGGTCGCCTCCTGACCGAGCAGACGGTGGCACTTGCCGACCAGGTCCTTGAGCTTCTTGCCGTCCATCGTCTGGTTGACGAACCTGAGCTCCTTCGGAAGCACCTCATTGAAGAGCACGCGGCCCGGCGTCGTGAGCTTTGTCTTGCCGTCGAGTCTCACCTTTACCCAGTCGTGCAGGTCGAGCGAACCGCCGTCGAGCGCGAAGACTACCTCGTCCGTGGTCGCGAACGCCTTGACCTTCTGCTCGTCCGGCTCACCCGCGACCGCCTTGGTCAGGAAGTAGCACCCGAGCACGATGTCCTGCGACGGCGACGCGACGGGCCTTCCGTCCGCCGGCAGCAGAATGTTGTTCACCGAGAGCATCAGCACCCGGCACTCAACCTGCGCCTCGAGGCTGAGCGGCACGTGCACGGCCATCTGGTCGCCGTCGAAGTCGGCGTTGAAAGCCGAGCAAACGAGCGGGTGGATCCTGATGGCCTTGCCCTCGACCAGGATCGGCTCGAACGCCTGGATGCCCAGACGGTGGAGCGTAGGCGCGCGGTTCAGGAAGATGGGGTGATCCGTGATGACGTCCTCCAGCGCGTCCCACACCTCCGGCGTGCGCCTGTCTATCAGGTTCTTCGCCGCCTTGACCGTCTGCGCGTGTCCGAGCTCCTGGAGTCTCCTCACAATGAACGGAGAGAAGAGCTCCAGCGCCATCGTCTTCGGGATGCCGCACTGGTGCAGCCTGAGCTCCGGACCCACGACGATCACGGAACGTCCCGAGTAGTCGACCCTCTTGCCGAGGAGGTTCTGGCGGAAGCGGCCCTTCTTGCCCTTGAGCAGGTGCGACAGCGACTTCAGGACCCTGCGGCCACGCCCGCGCACCGCGCGAGAGCCTCGTCCGTTGTCGAAGAGCGCGTCGACGGCCTGCTGGAGCATCCGCTTCTCGTTTCTCAGGATGATCTCGGGCGCCTTGATCTTGAGCAGGCTCTTGAGCCTGTTGTTCCTGTATATGACTCGCCGGTAGAGGTCGTTGAGGTCCGACGTGGCGAACCGCCCGCCCTCGAGAGGAACCAGAGGCCGGAGGTCGGGAGGAAGCACCGGGATGACGTCCATCACCGTCCACGCGGGCTCGTTGCCCGAGCCCCTGAACGAGTCGAAGACCTGGAGTCGCTTGAGGGCTTTCTTCTTCGCCTGCTTGGTCGTCTCTGTGTCGCGCGAGGCGGCCCTGAGTTCCTCGTAGCTCTCCTCGATGACGACGGCCTCCAGCAGCTCCTGTATCGCCGCCGCACCCATCTCCGCCCGGACCTCGAGGTCCGGTGCCATCGAGAACTCCGCCATGCGCTCGCCCGACAGAAGCTCACCGACTTCGAGGTCGCTCTTGCCCGGGTCGAGTACGAGGTACGATTCGTAGTAGAGCACGCGCTCAAGGTCGCGGCGCTTCATGTCGAGGAGCCGCCCGATGATGTTCGGGTTGCCCCTGAAGAACCACACGTGCGCCACCGGGACCGAGAGCTCGATGTGACCCAGGCGCTCGCGACGGACCTTCGACTGCGTGACCTCGACGCCGCAGTTCTCGCAGATCATTCCGCGGTACCTGATGCGCCGATACTTCCCGCAGTTGCACTCCCAGTCCTTGACCGGTCCGAAGATGCGCTCGCAGAACAGGCCACCCTTCTCGGGCTTGAAGGACCGGTAGTTAATCGTCTCGGGAAGCGTCACTTCGCCGTGTGACCAACTCCGTATGGCCTCAGGCGAGGCGAGCCTGATCTGGATCGCCTTGAACTCGTGAGGCCCCTTGTGCTCGTCAAAGACGCCGAAATACACCGACCTACCTCCTCGACAAGACCTATTCCTTAACCAGTGTGACGTCCAGACCGAGGCTCTGAAGCTCCCGGATGAGAACGTCGAACGAAGCAGGCGTACCCGGTTCTGGTGGATCCTGCCCTTTGACAATCGCTTCGTACGTCTTGGATCTTCCGACCACGTCATCGGACTTGACCGTCAGGAGCTCCTGCAGCGTGTGCGCGGCCCCGTAGGCCTCGAGCGCCCAGACCTCCATCTCACCGAAACGCTGCCCGCCAAACTGCGCCTTGCCGCCGAGCGGCTGCTGCGTCACGAGCGAGTAGGGGCCGATGGAGCGCGCGTGGATCTTGTCGTCCACCAGATGCAGAAGTTTGAGTGTGTAGATGTAGCCGACCGTCACGGGATGCTCGAACGGCTCACCGGTCCGGCCGTCGTAGAGAACGGTCTTTCCGGATTCGGGCAAGCCCGCCTTCCTGAGTTCGCCCTTGATGCCCTCGATGGTCGCGCCGTTGAACACCGGTGTCGCCGCGATGTAGCCGAGCTCGTGCGCGGCCCAACCGAGATGCGTCTCGAGAATCTGGCCCAGGTTCATCCGCGACGGCACTCCCAGCGGATTCAGCACGATGTCGACCGGCGTCCCGTCCGGAAGGCACGGCATGTCCTCCTCCGCCATGATCCTCGCGATGACGCCCTTGTTCCCGTGCCGACCGGCCACCTTGTCGCCGACAGAGAGCTTGCGTTTGGTCGCAACGTACACCTTCGCGAGCTTGACGACACCGCGCGGCAGATCCTCACCGAGCTTGATCCTCTCGATGTTCCTGTCGCGCTGGGGCTCGATCCGGTCGAGCCGGTCGCGGTATTCGTTGTAGAGACCCTTGACCTTCTCGTTGATCTTGTCATCTTCGACGACGCCGTCTTCCCAGTCGAGACGCTCGAACTTGAGGAGACTCATCACGTCTTCGTTGACCTTGCGGCCGGCGCGGATAACCAGCTCGTTCGTCTTGGAGTCACGGAGCGACCTGGTCTTCAGACCCTCGATGAGACCGAAGATACGCTTTTCCCGCTCCTTCTTGAGACGCTTCAGCGCGGTCCGCGCCTCGGATCTGATCTTATCGATCTCCTTCTGCACGACCTTCTTCCCGCGCTCGTCCCTGGCGCGCCGTGAGAAGAGAACCGTATCAATGACGATGCCCTTCATGCCCGGAGGCGCTTTGAGCGACGTGTCCCTCACGTCGCCGGCGCGGTCGCCGAAGATCGCCCTCAACAGGTTTTCCTCGGGGGTCAGTTCGGTCTCGCCCTTGGGCGTCACCTTGCCGATCAGGATGTCGCCCGCGGACACGCGCGCGCCGGGCCGCACGAGGCCGCTCTCGTCGAGGTTCTTCAGCCGCTCCTCGCTGACGTTCGGGATCTCCGGAGTGAACTCCTCCATGCCCCGCTTCGTCTCGCGGACCTGAGATTCGAACTCCTCAATGTGAATCGAGGTGAGACGGTCGTGTTTGAGGATCTTCTCCGACACCAGGATCGCGTCCTCGAAGTTGTAGCCCTCCCACGGCATGAATGCGACGAGCAGATTGGCGCCCAGAGCCAGCTCTCCGTCCCTCGTGGACGGCCCGTCTGCGATGACGGCACCAGTCTCCACGCGCTGTCCGATTCTGACCATCGGGCACTGGTTGATACACGTGTTCTGGTTCGTCCGCTGGAACTTCCTGAGCGGGTACTCGTCCACCGCCTCCGAACCGTCCAGAGTGTCGCTGTGGCGAATGCGGATACGCCGGGCGTCGACCTCTTCCACGACACCGCCGTGCATTGCGGTCACGACAGCGCCGGAATCGACCGCGACGCGGTGTTCGATACCGGTGCCCACCAGCGGTGCTTCCGTCCTGATGAGAGGAACGGCCTGCCGCTGCATGTTTGAACCCATCAGCGCTCGGTTGGCGTCGTCGTGCTCGAGGAAGGGAATGAGAGCCGCAGCCGCGGACACCAGCTGCTTCGGGGAGACGTCCATGTAGTGGATGTCCTCGCGCGCAACCATCGGGAAGTCGTCCCTGTGGCGAGCCAGAAGCGTCTCATCCCGGATCTTCCCCTTTGAGTCGAGTGGCTCACCAGCCTGAGCGATAACGTAGTGATCCTCTTCGGACGCCGTCAGGAACTTGACCTCACTCGTGACTGCGCCCTTCTTCATCCTGTAATACGGCGTCTCGATGAAGCCGTAATCGTTGATCCGCCCGTACGTCGAGAGCGAGCTGATGAGACCGATGTTCGGCCCCTCCGGCGTCTCGATCGGACACATGCGCCCGTAGTGACTGTAGTGCACGTCCCTGACCTCGAACCCGGCTCGCTCCCTCGTGAGACCGCCCGGACCGAGCGCGGAGAGTCTCCGCTTGTGCGTCAGCTCGGCCAGGGGATTGGTCTGCTCCATGAACTGCGAGAGCTGATTGCTGCCAAAGAACGCGCGGACGACGGCCGATATGGGTCTGGAGTTGACCAGCGTGGCCAGGTCCAGCTCGTCTGCGTCGCCGGTCGACATACGGTCCCTGATGACCCTGACCATGCGCGAGAGTCCGGCGGAGAGTTGATTCTCGAGGAGCTCGCCCACCGAGCGCACCCGCCGATTGCCGAGATGGTCGATGTCGTCGATCTCGCGCTCGCCCTTGACGACCTCCAGCACTGCTCTGATAGTCTCGATGAAGTCGCGGTGCGTGAGACACACGGTGTCAAGCGGTATGTCCTCGTCGGAGATGCTGAGCTGGCGATTGATCTTGTACCGGCCGACGTTCTTGAGGTCGTAGCGGTTGGGGTCGAAGAACATCCGGTCGACCAGCTCGCGCCCGGCGTCTACGGACGGGAGATTGCCGCCCTTCATCGTCTTGTATATCTCCTGAAGAGCCTCTTCCTCCGAGTGTGTCTTGTCACGCGACAGCGTCGCCTCGATGACCGTGAGGTCGACGGCGTCTATCTGGACGAGTTCGATCTCACGGATACCGGCCTTCCTCAGCAGCTGGATGACCGTCGAGGTGAGCTTCTCGTCGTTCTTGACGACGATCTCCTTCGTGTCCGGATGCTTGTAGGTCCTGGCGACTATCCGCCCGACCAGTTCGGCGTCTCTCTCCTCGTCCTTGCGGGCGAGAATGCGCGCCTTCTCGACCACGCGAACGTCGACAGTGGCAAGCCCGATATCTCTAAGAGCCTTGACGTGCTTCGGCTCGATGACGTCGCCGGGCTCGCCCACGACTTCACCGGTCTCCTCGTCGACCACGCGCGCGGCGAACAGCCTGCCGCACGGCGCGGTGGCGCGCGTCGGCCTGGCAGACGGGAGTTCCACGGTCTCCATCTCATAGAAGAGCCCGCGAATGTCCTCATCGCGCGAGTAACCCAAGGCACGCAGGAAGGTCGACATCCTGAACTGGTGGCGTCTGTCGGTCCGGATGAACATCTCGTCCTTGATGCCCATGCGGACCTCGACCCAGGTGCCGCGGTACGGGATTATCTTCGCGAAGTAGAGCCTCGTCCCGTTCGGGTGGATCTTGTCCTGGAAGAAGACCCCGGGCGACCTGTGGAGCTGGCTGACGATGACTCTC
>DAOWCM010000204.1 GCA_030639555.1 Candidatus Eiseniibacteriota bacterium
AGAGACTTCCACGGCTGGGCAAGGCAACACCGCAGTTCTTCGACGAGGTGATATTCCCTCGCCTCGGCGCGCGCGACGACTCGGTGATCGTGGGCCCCACCCACGGCGTCGACTTCGGGGCGATCGCCATCGGCGACCGGACCGTGGTCCTGTCCACCGACCCGTTCTTCCTTGCGCCCTCGCTCGGATGGGAGCGGGCGGCGTGGTTCGCGCTGCACATCGTAGCCAGCGACGTCGCGGTCAGCGGGATCCCACCGCGGTTCCTCGCGGTCGATCTCAACCTCCCGCCCGAGATGGAAGAGCAGACGCTCGTCACCATCTGGCAAACGGTACACGAGGAGGCGGAGCGTCTGGGGATCGCCATCGTCACCGGGCACACGGCCAGGTACGCGGGGTGCAACTTCCCGATGGTCGGCGGTGCTACTGTCTTCGGCGTGGGCGCGAGTGAAGATCTCATCGACCCGCGCAAAGCCAGCGTGGGAGACAGGATCATCATCACGAAGGGGCCGGCGGTCGAAACGACCGGACTGATGTCGGTCCAGTTTCCCGAGTTCATCACCGAGCGCTTCGGCGAGGCCACGACCGAACAGGCTCAGAGCGTCTTCTACCAGATGTCCGTCATCGAGGACGCCGCCATCTGCGCGGGCGTCGGCGGCGTGACCGCCATGCACGACGCCACGGAGTGCGGGATCTGGGGCGCGTTGTTCGAGATAGCGCGGGCGTCCGGGAAGGGGCTCGTTGTCGAGAAGTGCAGCATCGTAACACAGGACGCAGTCATGAAGACCTGTGAGGTCTTCGACATCGACCCCTACAAGAGTATCAGCGAGGGGACTCTCGTGGCCACCGTGAAGCCCGACCGGGCCGAGGACATACTGGCGGCCCTTGACGAGAAGGACATCCCCGCGTCTGTCGTGGGCAAGCTCACGGAGCCCGACACTGGTGTCGTCGTCATCGACGAGCACGGGCGGCATCCTCTCGAGCATCCGGAGATCGACCCCTTCTGGGCCAAGTTCGAGGAGTACCTCGGGAAGCAGGCAGCCCGCGGCTGATCGTCCGCGACCGACCGGTCGCGGACCCACCACGCGAGCGCGAAGCAAAGGAGCCCGGGAACATGTGGCCGCAAGCACAGCATGCCGTCGCCGAGAGTTTCCTTCTTCTGGCGGCGGGGCACCACCTCGCCATCGCCGTCGTCGCGGTCCTGCTCTGGATCAGGCGCAGTTCGACGGAGAGGACGGTCGCCGTGTACTTCGCTCTTGCGTTCGCGACCGCGACGGTGGCGCTGGCCAGTCACCCGTCCACACGCGTGCTGGCGGCGTTCGCCGCGGGGCTATCCGCGCTCTGGTGTCTGGAGATCGCGCACCCGAGGAACGTCCTCTCATTCGACCGCACACCCCGACTCCGACTCACGGTGATGGGCGCCCTGGGCATCTTCGCTCTGCTCTACCCGGGGTACTCAGGCGACCTGCCGAGCTTCGTTTTCTCCCCTCTCGGCGTGATTCTCCCGCCCACGCTCCTGCTCGCGCTCGCCTTGATGAACTCGGCCGCGCCTTCGACGAATCGCCCTGTTCACTGGACGCTGGCGACCATAGGGCTCGTGACGGGAGCAATCGGCGTCTTTCAGGAAGGATGGGTTCACGCTCCGCTCATCGCCGCGTCCCTCTACGCGGTTCCGCTGCTGCTGGGAAGGGCGAAGCTCCTCGAGGACCGAGGGAGTATCGACGCGACGAGCGTGCGCGCGGTGCACGACAGAATGCACAAGCGGCGAGTCCTCCTCTCGAGGCCTCGCCGCTCGTCCGTCCGGAAACTCGATGTCCGTAAGCGGAGGAAGTAGGCACACCAGCGCGCGTCAAGGCCGCCTTCCACCCCCGCCGGTTAGCTCTCCCCGCGGATCAGACACTCGTCAAACATCGGTGCCATCATCTTCTTGAATTCCTCGAGACGCTCCGCATCGTACGGAGTCTCATTGAGGAAGGCAGGGTCAAGCGTGTCGCGCGGTACGTAGTTCTGAAGAACGAAACGCCTCGCGCCCTTGATCTGCTCCGCGACGCGCAGAAGGTCGCTCGCGCGATGCAGCGCGGGCACGACGGTCATTCGGAACTCGTAGTCGACCCTCCCCTCCATCAGAAGGTCGATGCTGTCGCGCACCTTCTCGAACGTGCGACGGTCGGTGATGCCGGCGCTCTTCGAGTACGAATCAAAATCGAGCGGTGCCTTGACGTCCATTGCCACGTAGTCGAGCAGTTCCTTCTCTATCAGCGACTCGAGCAGCTCCGGGAAGGAACCGTTCGTGTCGAGCTTCACCCCCACTCCCACGTCTCGCAGCTGCTTGATGAAGCCCCCGATGTTGCTGTGGATGCAGGGCTCGCCGCCGGTGATGACGACGCCGTCGATTAAATCGTTGTGCTCCCTCACATAATCAAGAATCTCATCGACGGGTATTGACTCGTACTGATCCGGGAACAGAACCAGGCCGGAGTTGTGACAGTACGGACAACGGAAATTGCAGCCGGAGGTGTAGAGTGTCGTGGCGACCATGCCGTCCCAATCGACGAGGGACATCCGGTCGAACCCCTTTATGGCATGCTTCACTGACACCCCCTCTCAGGTCACCGTCTATAATACAGCGTTTCGCCGTGCCGCACAACCGATAAGACCCCTCTTTCGACCAGCTCGTTCAGCAGCTTCGCGGCAGCGGCCTGGCTTATGCCGACCGACCGCGCGACGTCGACGGTGGTGACCGGTCTTCGCGCGGCCATCGCAACGATGGCGTCCGACGCATCGCCCTCGGCCTCCGGCTGTGCCGACCCCGTCGGGCTCCCGATGACCTCCGCGGCGGGACCGAGGCGTTCCGCTATCTCCTGCAGTCGCTTCGGGGTGAGCGCGCGGGCGTGCGGCGCCGCCGGGGGTCTGACCACCGTGTTCACGTGGACCTTGTCCGGTTTGACGGCGTCGATGATTCCGGCGATGCGTTCAATTTCGTCGGAATCATCGTTCAGCCCCTGGACGAACATGACCTCGAGCCAGATCTTCCCGCGGTACTCGCGGGCGAAAGTGACGAGCGCATCGGCGATTAGGGCCGGATCGAGTGACTCGTGCGGACGGTTGACCCTGTCGAAGGCGGCGCGGGAGACCGCGTCGATCGAGGGCGCGACCACGTCCGCACGGGCGAGCGCGGCCCGCACGTCGGGGTCGGTGAGCAGCGTTCCGTTTGTGAGGACGGCCAGCGGGACGTCGGTCATCGCCTTGATGCCGTCGATCAACCTGCCTATGTCCGAGTTGAGCGTGGGCTCGCCCGACCCGGAGAGCGTGATGAAGTCCAGCTCCGGATTCTCGGCCAGCCGGGCCCCCAGTTCCTCCAGTATCCCGTCGACGGGAACGTAGGGCTTCCGCGCAACAGTCCTGTCCGTGGTGGGACCGAGCTCGCAGTAGACGCAGTCCAGCGTACACGTCTTGGGGACGACCGGGTCCACGCCGAGCGAAAAGCCAAGCCTCCGTGATGGGACGGGTCCGAATACGTGCCTCAATGCAGTCCTCCGTTTCGAGTGCGTCCGCGCCCGGCCTGACCGCGCGGACCGGACCGGGCTCAGCGCTCCTCTACCGACACGAAGTGATTCATGAGCGCGCTGCCGTGGCCCATTCCGAGCGCCTCCGCGATGGCGCGTGTCACGAACGCCTTCGCCCTGACCACCGCGTCCGTAAGCTCGAGCCCGAGCGCCAGTCCTGACGCGATGGCCGCCGACAGCGTGCACCCCGTTCCGTGTATCTTGCCACCCTCGATGCGTTCGCCCGTGAAGCGAGTGATCACTTCCCCATCGAACAGGACGTCGGTGGCGCTGCCCTCCAGGTGCCCCGCCTTCACGAGCACGTTGGCGGCGCCAAGCGCGTGCACCGCCCGGGCGGCCTCTTCCATCGTCTCTAATGAGACGACGCTGTCCCCTGACAGAGTTTCCGCTTCCGGGATGTTCGGCGTCACGACGCAGGCGCGCGGTAGAAGAGCGGCCCTGAGCGCTCCGACCGCGTCGTCCTCTATCAGGGCCGCCCCCGATGTAGCAATCATCACGGGGTCGACGACCAGATTGGGGATGCCGTGGTGCGCGATGCGCTCGGCCACCGCCTCGATGACCGCGGCCGTTCCCAGCATACCCGTCTTGGCCGCGTCCGCCCCGATGTCGTCGATTACGGCGTCTATCTGGCGGGCGACCAGACCGGGTGAGAGGAACAGGCTCTCGGTCACCCCCAGTGTGTTCTGAGCCGTGACCGCCGTCAGCGCCGTGGTTCCGAAGACGCCGAACGCGGACATCGTCTTGAGGTCGGCCTGGATTCCAGCGCCCCCGGAGGAATCGGACCCCGCGATCGTCAGTGCTGTCGGTACG
>DAOWCM010000159.1 GCA_030639555.1 Candidatus Eiseniibacteriota bacterium
AACCGAAGTATCGCCATGTTGATGACGAGCACGTGCCTCTCGGGTATCTTCGCGGCGATGAGGAACATGATCCCGAACGTCACCATCACGGCGCCGAACGCGTGAACGTACGGGATGAACCCGGGCAGAAACTCGAGCCCGAATACGCCAGCCATCTCAGGCGTTCCAATGAGCGCCGGGATACCACGGAAGACGATCTCGACGATGGCGCCCGTGATCAGGGCCACTCGTGCCATTCTCCCCCTCCTTTCGCTCCCGCGTGGCTACACGCGGGGGCCGATCACGCGCCTCTGGCGGCGCGCCGTCATCACTGCTGCGCCGGGCGATCGCGCATCACTCGTGCGCTTCCGGGTCGATGATGTACACCCTCTGTTCGGCGTGGTCCTTCTGGAAAATCGACAGCTCGGCGAACACCACCGTCGCGATTCCCATTCGGAAGATCCAGCGGAGCGGGTTCTTCGTCCTGAAACCCGTGATTATCCGCCACCAGCGGCGGAAGATCTTCCCCGGCGAGTAGAACGTCTCGTTGATCTTCCGGAACGTGTCGAAGACCTGCCTCGGAGTCACGTTCACGGGCCGGACGACCAGGTGGTCGCCCTCGTAGTGCGAGAGGTCCTCGTCTACCAACCGCCCTTCCTCCTTGACCTTCTTGTGGAACGGCGTCCCGGGAATCGGGATCGATATCGACAGCAGTATCGCCGACGGGTCGATCTCCTCAAGACGGTCCGGCATGGTCTCGTAATACTCGGGTGTGTCCTCGTCCAAAGCCAGCATGATACCGGTGAACGTGAGGATGCCCCTGTCCTTCATCTTGATGAAGAGTTCCTTGTACTCCTCCACGCGGTTGTGCTTCTTGTGGACCGAGAGAAGGCTGGGTTCATTGAGCGACTCCAGGCCGATGAACGCCATGCATCCTCCCGCCTCCGCCAGGAGATCTATGTACTCGTCGTCGTGCAGGCAGTCGAAGCTGAACTGCGTCGCCAGGCCCCAGAGCTTGAGCTTCGCGATCTCCCGCAGGAGGTCCTTCGCATACTCGACGTCACCCCCGAGGTTGTTGTCGTAGAGCATCGCGATCTTCCGCTTGTGGAACGGGAGCTTGGAGGTAGCGCTGAGGTCCGCTACAACGTCCTCGATAGGCCGCTTGCGGTAAGGCATCGGCTGGACCATCAGCTGGCAGAAGCTGCAGGTGTACGGGCACCCGCGCGTGGCCTCCGTCACCACCGGCGTCATGTAGCATGACTCCGCCAGGTCGTAGCGCGGCGGTGGTATCCCGTCCAGCGGCGGCGCGAACGGGGCGTCGTAGCGCGCCTTCTGCTTCCCCGCCACGAGGTCCTCCACGACCTGTGGCCAGATGCGCTCGGACTCCCCCACGACGATGGTGTCAAAGTGTGGCTGCACGATTTCGGGGAACGTCGATGCGTACTTCCCGCCCGCGACCACGGTCTTCCCGAGCTTCCTGAACCGCGCGGCGACGTCGTAGGCGTGCGGAGAGCAGTAGTCCATGAACGAGAGTGCGATGATGTCGGCGTCCGTGTCGTAGTCGATGGGACGCACCATCTCGTGGTGCACGTCGACCTCGACGATGTCAGGCGTCTGGCCGGCCACGAGGATGCCCGAGAGCGGAGGCGTGGGCGACCGGGCGAAGTACGTCTCCTGGTCGCCGAGGTTCTGGAACAGCACAATGATCTGGAGCTTAGGCTTACTCATGTGGCCGCCCTCCATGGACGCTTCCGCATCCGTCTGTGCAGCCCGCGTGACCGAGCCGTGGCTCCGGCCCGGCTACTCCTCCTCGCGGAGTTCGACCGCGATCTTCCGCATCGCATTCTCGACCAGCCGCGGCGCGGTCCCGTCGAAGAAGGCCAGGGCCTTCCCGCGCGTCCCGAGGATGAGATCGCGCTTCTCGGCCTCGATGGCACGGACGATGGCCTCGGCGACGTCCGACGCCGGGGCGTACGGCCCCTCGGGTCGCCTGGCCCCGCCGACCTTAGTCTCGTTCTCGAATATGGCGCTCTCGGTGTAGTCCGGGTAGACCAGCATCACCCTGACGTCCGACCCGGTGAGTTCCGCGCGCATGCTCTGGCTCAACGCGACGAGCGCCGCCTTGCTGGCGCTGTATGCCCCGAGGTAGGGCACGCCGTGAATCGCGGCCACGGACGATATGTTGACGATCAGACCGTGGCCCTGTCGCTTCATGAATGGGAGGATCTCGAGCATCGCCTGGACGGGACCTAAGAAGTTGACGTCCAGGAGGGCGCGGAAGTCCGTGACCGGCGTCCTCTCGACGCTGCCGTAGACGCAGATGCCCGCGTTGTTGATGAGCACGTCTACCGTGCCCAGCGATTCGACGCACGCACCGATGAGGTGGCGCACCGACTCCCCGTCCGCGATGTCGCACGCGACCGGCAGCGGCTTCCGGATGCCGGGCACTGCCGACGCCAGCTCTTCGGAGATCTGCTCGAGGCGCTCGGCGCTGCGCGAGGAGATGGCGAGGACTGCGCCGCGGGCCGCGAGCACGCGGGCGAGTTCGAGGCCTATCCCAGAGGACGCCCCGGTCACGACCACCCGTTTCCCGTCGAGCTTCATGCGGAATCCCCCCCGGCCACCGGCCGCGCATCCAGGTGCTCATACAGCCGTTCGATGAGCTCCTCATGGATCATCGAGATCCTGCCCCGCCGAGGCTTGAGCGTCGGCGTCAGCATGCCGTTCTCGAGCGTGAACGCCTCCGACAGAACTTCGAACCCCCGGACCTGTTCGTAGGACGGCGACGTCTTGTTGACGCGGTCTATCTCACCGGAGATGAGTTCGCGAATCCCGTCCGTACCGAGCAGCGCCGCATAGTCCTCGAAGGCGATGTCGTTGTCGCGCGCGTACTGCTCGATGACCTCGCGTTCAGGCACGACGAGCGCCACCAGGTACTTCCTGTTGTCGCCGCAGACCATTACCTGCGCGACGTACTTGCTTCTGGTGATCTTCTCCTCGATGGGCCGCGGCGAGATGTTCTTCCCGTAGGACGTGACGATGAGGTCCTTGAGCCGCCCGGTGATGGAGAGGTAGCCGTCGACGTCCAGCTTTCCCTGGTCGCCGCTGTGGAGCCACCCGTCGCTGTCGAGCGCCTCGGCGGTTTCCTCGGGTCGCCCGAGGTAGCCCCGCATCACCCCGGGCCCGCGCACGAGTATCTCGTCCGACTTCCCAATCTTCACCTCGACCCCATCGAGAGGCGTTCCGACGGTGCCGATCCGAATACCGTCGACGGGGCTGCACGCGATGACTGGTGAGGCCTCGGTCATGCCGTACCCCTCGAGCACGTTGAACCCGACGACGAACAGTATCTTGGCGATCCGCTTGTCGAGCGACGCGCCTCCCGAAACGATGATCCGCAGGCGTCCGCCGGCCGCGTCCCTGAACTTCTTCGCCACGAGCCTGTCGTACAGGGCGCACTTGAGCGTGAGCCATGGCGAGACGCGCTCCCCGCGGTAGCGCCGGTTCGCCCGCTCGTTGAGACCGCGGATGGCGTTTCTGACCAGCGCCTGTTTGCGCTTCGAGTGCCCTTCGATTTTCCAGCGCGCCGCGGCGTGCGCCTTCTCGAGCACCCTGGGAACGGCGAGGAGAACAGTCGGGTGCGCCGCTGCGACGTCCTTCCCCACGGTGGTCATCTGGTCCGCGTAGGTGATGGTCGCGCCTGCGAACAGGAATGTGTAGTAGCCGCAGGTTCGCTCGAACATATGTGACAGCGGAAGGTAGGAGACCGTGGAGTCGTCGGAGCAGATGCCGTACCTGTCGGTCAGGGCCCTGGCGTTGAACACGATGTTTGCGTGAGTAAGCACGACGCCCTTCGGAGCACCGGTCGTTCCGGACGTGTAGACGATGGTCGCGACGTCGTCCCCCGTGACTTTGGGGTACGCAATGGCGCGTCGCGACAGATCATCTTTGAGGTCTGACTTCAGATCGGACGCGAACCCGCCTGTGCCCGATGCGATGGCCGCGTCGTCCAGCAACAGCGTCTGCGCGAGGTCCGGGGTCTCGTTCATCACTGTCGATATGGACGTGAGCAGCAGTGCGTCGCCCGCCACCAGCACGGTCATGTGCGAATCGTTGATGATGTACTGCAGGTAGGACGGAGGCAGCGTCGGGTAGAGGGGAACGACGCTGGCACCGAGGCTGAGCGAAGCGAGGTCGGCGATGACCCACTGCGGCCGATTGTACGAGAGAACACCGACGGCGTCCCCCTGCTTGACGCCGAGCGACACGAGCTTGGCCGCGACTGCGTCCACCCAGCTCTCGAGCTCCCCGTACGTCATCTCGACGTAGCGCCCGCCCCTGCGATGCCTGAGCGCCACCTTGTCACTGTGGTTCGCTGCTGCCTCGCGGAACAACCCATGGATGGTGTCGGCCAATGTGTGTCCTCCGCCTTTCCGTGTTGCCGCGACCGGCCGCAAGCGCTCGCTCCGTCCGCCGCCTCAGCGCCCCCAGGTTACCCCAACCCCCACCTCTTCCCAGCCTCCACGAACTCGCGAACGAAGCGCTCCATGTCGCCGTCGACCTCGTATATGAGGTTCCTCAAGAGCGCCACGTCCACGTCAACGGTGGTCCCCGTGGTTGTCACCATGGAAACGGCCTTCTTCTCCTGCACCGTGCCGACGCTGATGGGCGACAGCCCCTCGCGCTGGACCGCGCCGAGGAAACCCTTGACCTTCTCCGGCGGTACCGTGAAGAGCAATCGGAACTCACCGTGAGGTCCCGCCGCCATCACCCAGTGGGGCGTCTTCGTTCGCTTGCAGAAGTCGAGCACGCCGGGGTCGAGCATTCTGCTGCAGTCGCAGTCGACCACGAAACCGACGCCGTTTATGCGCATCATCTGGTCGAGCGTGGCGAACACGCCGTCGCTCGTGTCCATACACGAGGTCGCGAACCCGCGCAGCAGCCGGCCCATCGCGAGCTCCGCCGTGGGGCGATACTCGCTCTCTGGGAACGCGTCATCCGGCATGCCGCTCAGCCTGGCGAGGCCGAGGGCGTTCCCGGTGCCCGCGTACCCGCTCAGAAAGACAGCGTCCCCGGGAGCCGCCCCCTTCCTCGTCAGCACTCTCTCTTGCGGCACCAGTCCCACGGCACACGCTGTCAGCGAAGTGGTGGGCGTTGCATTCGTGTCGCCCCCCAGAATGAAGACGCCGTGCGCTCTGCACGCGTACTCCAGCCCCTCGGCGATGCCGCGCGTGAACGCCTCGTCCGCGTCCGGCGTCA
>DAOWCM010000371.1 GCA_030639555.1 Candidatus Eiseniibacteriota bacterium
TCTCGTACAGCATGACGCCCAAGGACCAGAGATCAGTGCGGTGGTCAATGGCGTCGCCGCGCGCCTGCTCTGGCGACATGTAGGCGGTAGTGCCGACGGTCGTGCCGGTTCTCGTGAGCTGCGCTCCACCCGCCATGCGGGCCAGACCGAAGTCCATGATCTTCGCGCAGCCCTCGGCTGTCACCACGATGTTCGCGGGCTTGATGTCGCGATGGACGATGTTCTTCTTGTGCGCGGCGGCAAGTCCCTCCGCGATCTGGATCGCGATGTCGAGCGCGTCGGCGAGCTCGAGAGGGCCCGATGCGATCTTCGTCTTGAGGTTCTCTCCCTCGACGCACTCCATCGCGATGAAGGTCCGTCCGTCTGCTTCGTCGATCTCGAAGACGGTACATATGTTGGGATGGTTGAGCGCGGCAGCGGCCTTCGCCTCTTGGACGAAGCGGGCCCTGTCGTTCTGGTCACCGAGCACGTGTGAAGAGGGGAACTTGAGTGCGACCTCCCGCTCGAGCTTCGTGTCCTCGGCCTTGTAGACGACGCCCATGCCGCCCTCGCCGAGCTTCTCGATGATTCTGTAGTGAGAGATGGTCTTGCCGATCATAGACCTTCCTCCGGCTCCCCCTCCAGCAGCGACTGAAACCTCGGGTGTTCGCGAAGGGAATCCCACCTGGGATCGATACGGAGCAGCGGCACCGAGAGCCAGGAGGGGATGGAGAGAAGATGCTCGAGCAGGTCCAGGGCCTTCTCGCGCTCGCCAACCAGCGCGTAGATGAAGGCCAGGTCGTCGAGGCGGAACGGGCCGATGACCGCGTTATCGGAGATCGGCACGAGCTTGACGGCCAGTTCGCCCTCGCGGATGGCATCTTCCTTGCGCCCGAGACCGGCATAGGCAACGCCCAGGGAGGCTCGGACACGATCGTCATCGGGCCTTTGCCGGGCCTCCTCCTCGAGCAGACTGAGAGCGCGCTCGAACAGGGCGTGCGCACGCCGGGCATCGCCCATGAGTCGGTAAGTGTAGGCTTCCATCAAGGCTTTGGGGATGAACCACCACTGGCTCTCGTCGAATACGGCGGAACCAGCAGCCAACACGTCCAACGCTTTCTTGTGATCCCTGGCAAACAGCGCCAGCTGGAACTCCTCAAACAGCGCAGCGGCCGGCCCTGTGGCGGCGCCGGTGGTTCTCTCAGGTATGGCCTCCAAAGCACGTCGAGCGCCCTCCGTGTCGCCTTGCCGGAGGCAGCAGTTCGAGGCCTTGCAGATGTAGGCATACACTTGATCCGGAGCCAGCGCGATGGAGCGATCGTAGTAGCGCTCCGCCTGAGCGTAGTCTCGCATCGTCATGCAGGCACACCCAATCTCGTGCGGCAAGCTCGCGTCCTGCGGGCTCAGCTCGAAGGCCCGTTTGTAGTGCTCCACCGCCTGCTCGATCTTCCCCTGGCGCTTCAGGATTGCCGCGACCACCGCGAGAATCCGGGCGTCGTCACGGAGACCCCTCTCAGCGATGGCGAACTCCGCAAGCGCGTGCGCGAACTCCTGGCGGCACCAGTAGTGGTAGTACCCGAGCGCCAGGTGGGCATCCGGCAGCGCCGGTTGCAGCTCGAGCGCGCGGTCCACGGCCACCTTTGCCAGGGACGGGGACGCTTCAGTGCGGTCGTGGCCGTGGAAGTAGAGAGCCGAGTGAGCCTTGGAGAGCTCAGCGTAGGCCATGGCGAAGCCGGGGTCCAGCTCGACCGCGCGCTCGAACATCTGCACCGCGAGACGGAAATCTTCCTCCAGATAATCCGGTCGCCCCGCATACTCCAATCCGCGGAGATAGGCCTGGTAGGCGTCGATGCTCTCAGTGGGCTTCACCTTCAGGGCCCGCTTCTCCCTCCCGCTCAGCTCGACTTCCAGGGCCTCGACGATGTTGTGTGCGATCTCATCCTGGATCGCGAAGACGTCCTTCAGCTCCCGATCGTATCGCTCCGACCAGAGATGGTACCCGTCCGAGACCTTCACGAGCTGCGCCGTAATGCGGAGCTGGTTGCCGGCCTTGCGAACGCTGCCTTCAAGCAGCGTCTCGACGTTCAGCTTCCTGCCTATCTCGCGGATGTCCTCGCACCGGCCCTTGAAGGCGAAGGCCGAGACTCGGGCGACGACCCGCACACCTTCCACATGTACGAGGGCATTGATGATCTCCTCGGCCATGCCGTCACAGAAGTACTCTTGCTCCGGATCGGTGCTCATGTTGGCGAACGGGAGAACGGCGATGGATGGCTGGGCCTTCTTCGCTGACATCTCCACCGTCAGGGCCGACGAATCCGGTTCTTTGCCTAACTGCTTCAGATCATTGAGCATCGCCCCGACGTCGCAGTATCGAGAATCGGGAATGCTCGCCAGCGCTCTGCTTACAATCGACTCCAACTCCGCCGGTATGTCCGGGCGCAACCGAGTCACCGGTTCGGGCTCATTGTTCAGGATGGAGTAGATCACGGTCTGCTCGTGCTCTCCCGCGAAGGGAGTTCGGCCCGTGAGCATCTCATAGAGAACGACACCCAGCGACCA
>DAOWCM010000312.1 GCA_030639555.1 Candidatus Eiseniibacteriota bacterium
GTCGGGAACCCCTTGAAGATGTTGTGCTGGTGGCGCTCCGCCGTGTTGAGCGCCCGCTTCCAACTGAAGAACTCGAAGTCAGGATTCAGGATCTCACCGCTGTCCGTGACCCGGGTGGTGTCACCGGCGCTCGGGATCAGCGTGCCAAGGCTGAGATCCGTGACATCGAGCGTGTTGTAGATGACCTCGAAGCCGCTCTTCATCTGGTGAATCTCGTTAGGCTGGTTCGTCACGTCGGCTTTGAACGTCGTGGCGCTCGTCTTGTCGTGCCTCCAGTCGAGGTTGTCGCCCCAGGTCCTGTAGTACCCGGGCTCGGGATTCAGGTCGTTGTCCGAGTCCTCGTCCAGTATCGTGGCTCCTCCTACGCGCGCCTCCCACCAGTAGTCATTCGGGTCCTCGTAGAGCCAGTACTTCTCGTCCGACTCAAGGCGCGCCACCTTCACGGTATAGAACATCGTCGGGCTGACGTTGTCGCGCCAGACCAGCTTCTGCGTCGTGAACTGGTCATCGGATCCGGGAGTGTGCTCAGCCGCGTTGTAGTACCTGTACGTCGGGTCGAGAGGCACGTGCGACCAGTCCTCGTGCCCTGGGATGTACTCCCCCTCCTCGTCCTTGACCCACTTCGGCGACCAGTAGCCCGTTCTCGAGTAGTTGTGGAAGTAGTAGTCGCACACCGTCCTCGAGGTCAGATACTCGGCCGTCAGCTTCCGGGTCGGGGTCACGATGAACGAGAGCTTGGCCTGAGCCGAGCCCAGTACAGACTGTCTGTTGGGCACCTTGAGGTCGAAGGCCTTGCCCCAGATATCTTCCCTCTCTCTTTCCTTGTTCGTCTTGAGATAGGTGTCGCTGAAGCGTCCCTCGCCGGACACGTAGTATCGGATCCTCTCGGTGAAGAGCGGTCCGCCCAATCCAAACAGGATGTTGTCGTAGTTGTCGTAAGTCCGCTCGGGGGCGCCGTAGTCGTCCGTCATGTACTTGATCTCACCCGAGAACTGCCGTCCACCCTCTCGCGTCTGGAGGTTGACGACACCGGACTGAACGTTCCCGTACTCGGCGTCGAATCCACCCGACAGGAGGTCGAAACCCGACAGCGAGGACAGACTGACCTCGAGCCCTCCGGTGCCGCTGGCGGCGTCCGTGATGGCGATGCCGTCCACGTAGTACTTGACCTCGCTCGCGCGACCGCCGCGGACGTGCAGCTCGCCATCGACGAGGACGACGCCGGGCTGTGTGGCCACGGCCTCCGCCACGGTGCTGATGGGGCGGACCTTCACTTCCTCATCGTCCATACGACGAGTCGTGGTCGTCTTCTCGACGTCCACGAGGGGCCGCTCGGCCTCGACGATGATCTCTTCCGCCACCAGGGCTTTCTGATCGAGTGAGACGTTCACCGTGGTGGAACGATCGGGCTCCACCACCACGTCCGACATGCGACTGGTCTCATATCCCATGTACGAGACCTGGACGACGTAGGTACCCACGGGCAGATAGTCGATGACGTACTCGCCAAGCTGATTCGTGATGTTCCCGTAGGCCGTGCCGATAATCGACACGTTCGCGAACGGCAGCGGAGCGCCGTTCTTGGCATCGGTCACCTTACCCGTGATGCGCCCTGTCGTCTGCCCGAACGCGGGCGCGGCGACCAGAACCACGACGAGCGCGACCAGCAAGAAGAGGCACGCGAATCCGCTCTCCCGGGACAGCCGTCTCGGTAGTCTCATGGTATCTCCATCTCCTCGGGGGTCCTCCGACATATAAATATCCGCCTCTTCGCCCGGGTCGGACGAGGGCCGGTCGCTCGTTATCCACACCTATCAATTAACCATAAGCACAGACGCATTGTCAAATGCTTTCTGTCGCGCCTAAGGGCCCGCGTCGTATTCAGTTGTGAGCCTCCGAGCGGCCTCCGACTCGCGCTCAGTGAGAGTGCCTTCCCCGAGCGTGATCCCCCAGGCCCTTTCGAACCCCACCCTCATTGCGCACGCGAGTTCCTCGAATTCCAACGACCTGGACAGGATCGCGACCAGATTCGTCGTCTTCGAGACCAATGTCCGCCTGATTGCCGCGCGGTCCACTTCCTTGCGAACGCGCAGAACGTCGGCTAGCTGCACATGCGTCCCGTCCGTGAGGAGCGAACCGTGCTGGAGCACGGCCGCACCTGAGCGTCTCTGCGCGCTCCCTATGAGCTTCCTGCCCGCGACCACTATCTCGAATCGCCCCGCGCTGACGAAGCACGGCGGCGCCACCTCTCCTCTGCCCCTGGGCGCGGCGGCGACAGCCGCGAGCTCCGCGCACACTCCCAGTTCCTCCAATCCCAGCAGAAGACCGTTGGCGATCGCCTCGTAGGATTCGGCGATGGTCCCGCCAAGCGGCGGCTCGCCCGAGCGTCCCACCACCGAATAAGTGAGCTCGCCGGCGTGAAGAACGGCCCTGCCTCCCGTGGGTCTCCTGACAACACCGAAACCCCGTTTCCTGCACGCTTCCAGATCCAGCTCGACCGAGGCCTTCTGCGAGTGGCCGGTGGATACCGTCGGGGGCTCCCACGCATAGACCCTGAGCGTCGGGGGCGAGGAACCGCGGTCCACTCCTTCGAGGATGGCCTCGTCCACGGCCATGTTGGTCGCGCCGTCAGAGCGCCCTGAATTCAGGAAGCGCCAGGAGCTCATCGCAACTCCAGTTCAAGCGAACGACCCACCCGCGCGCAACCACGCGAAGCTTGAGGCCGTCCGCGGACAGATGGTTCGTGCATCGCAGGGAGGTCGCCGGCCGCGAACGGTCGGCCCGGTTGGATACTCGTCGGTGTCAATCGATCAGATGGAGCCAGTCCCTCAGCAGGAAGGTCATCCTGCCGATCAGGAGGGACACGCGGCCCATCACTGTGTAGCCGAAGGACGCCCCGAACGCCACCATCAGGAACCAGATGCCGACCTTCGCCACAGCTCCGAGGGCACCCTTGTGCTCCTTCGAGAAGAAGAAGTAGATCAGCACGGCGAACACGCCGATGATCGCCAGGAGGTTGAGGATGAAGTTGAGCGCCCCGCCACCTGCGAGCGGCATCGTCATCGTGGCGTAGATCTGTTCGACCAGATCGGCCTGCGCGAAGCCCGTGAGGTTCACGGCGGCGTACATCCCCACGATGAACGCGAGCGCCCACCTCGAGAGCCACGAGAGCTTCGGGTAGAACCTGAGCAGCATGAAGATAGCCA
>DAOWCM010000220.1 GCA_030639555.1 Candidatus Eiseniibacteriota bacterium
GCGTTCGTGGTGCTGATGGCAGGGACGATCCAGGCCCTGTTCCGCACCACCTACTTCACCGTGGTCGCGGTGCTCCTGGTCTGGGGACAGATCGCGGGTTTCTTCCTGCCGACGAGGTTCTCGCTGACGGACGAGAAGGTTTCCGTCAGGGGGCTTGTCAGCAGACGCGAGAAGGACTGGAGCGAGTTCCGGTCGCACTACGTCGACAAAGAGGGAGTGCTCCTCTCGCCGTTCATGGAGCGGTCCAGGCTGGAGCGATTCAGAGGCGTGTCGCTTCAGTTCCACGGCAACCGTGACGAGGTCGTGGCGTTCGTCGAGCACATGATGAGCCGCGGCGACGACACCGGCGGCAGCGCGGAAGCGGAGTGACCGATGAGCCCGTTGAGCGGTTGGGCGATGAAGGACAGGGCGGACGAGCGTCCGCTGCCTGAGCACAAGGAGGTGATGGACCGCTTCGCGCGGAAGATCATCGACTGGAGGATGACCGCACCCGCCATTCTCTTCATCGAGTCGGCGAAACCGCTGACGTTCCTTGGCAATCAGGCGCTGATATTCTTTCAGCCTATGGTCCAGTCGATCTTCAACTTCAAGACCTACGACGAGGTGGCTGAAATTCTCGAGGACAGGGACAATCTCGAATATCTGTTGTCCGAGATAGAGAAGCTCGAAGCCGAGCGCACGAAGGCAGAACGGGAGGAGAAGAAGCGGCGCAGGGAAGAGAAACGCGCCGCCAAGGCACACAAGGAAGGCAAAGATGAGTGAGAATGGGAAGATCAAGGCGATCGTCGCGACGGACTGCGGCAGCACGACGACGAAGGCGATCCTGATCAAGCTTGTCGACGGCGAGTACAGACTCATCGTCAGGGGCGAGGCGCCGACCACGGTCGAGTCGCCGTTCGAGGACGTGACCAGAGGTGTGCTGAACGCGATACGGGAGGTGGAGGAGCTGTCGGGTCACGAGATTCTTGACGGCGAGGACATCATTCATCCGAACGATGGCACGAGGGGTGTAGACCTCTATCTCTCCACGTCGAGCGCGGGCGGCGGCCTCCAGATGATGGTCGCGGGCGTCGTCAAGAGCATGACGGCCGAGAGCGCCGAGCGCGCAGCGCTGGGTGCGGGCTCGATCGTCATGGACGTGCTGGCATCGAACGACGGCCGCCTGCCGCATGAGCAGATCGAGCGGATCAGGCACCTGAGACCCGACATGATCCTCCTTTCGGGGGGCATCGACGGCGGGACCATCACGCACGTCGTCGAACTCGGGCAGATCATCTCCGCCGCCGACCCGAAGGCGAGGCTCGGCGCCGAGTACAACCTGCCCGTCATCTACGCGGGCAACAAGGACGCCAGGGAAGAGGTGGTGAAGCTCCTGAAGGACAAGACCTCGCTCTATCAGGTCGACAACCTGCGGCCGGTCCTGGAGCGCGAGAACCTAGGTCCCGCGCGCGACAAGATCCACGACCTCTTCATGGAGCACGTCATGGCTCAGGCTCCCGGCTACAGCAAGCTGATGGGCTGGACGGACGCACCGATCATGCCAACCCCGGGCGCCGTTGGGTCCATGATAGAGGCCATCGCGAACCGGCACGGCATCGAGGTGCTCGGCGTCGACATCGGGGGCGCGACGACCGACATCTTCTCGGTCTTCCAGAAGACGTTCAACAGAACGGTCTCGGCCAACCTCGGCATGAGCTACTCGATCTCGAACGTGCTGGCCGAGGCCGGCATAGACAACGTGATGCGCTGGGTGCCGTTCAAGCTCCCGGAACTCAGCGTCAGGAACCGTATCAAGAACAAGATGATCCGCCCGACCACGGTTCCGCAGACGTTGGACGACCTCAAGATGGAGCAGGCCATCGCGCGTGAGGCCCTGCGCCTTGCCTTCGAGCAGCACAAGAACTTCGCGGTCAGCCTCAAGGGCGTGCAGCAGGAGCGTACGATCTCCGAGGCGTTCAGCCAGTCCGCGTCGGGTGAGACGCTCGTCAACATGATGGATCTCGACCTCCTCGTCGGATCCGGAGGCGTGCTGTCGCACGCGCCGAGGCGGCAGCAGGCGGCGATGATGCTGATAGACGGCTTTCTGCCGGAGGGCGTCACGCGCCTCGCCGTCGACTCCATCTTCATGATGCCGCAGCTGGGAGTGCTGGCGGAAGTTCACGAGCAATCCGCCACGGAGGTTTTCGAGAAGGACTGTCTGATACATCTGGGCACGCTGATCGCGCCGGTCGGGACGGCGCAGGAGGGCAAGCCCTGCATCAAGTTGGAGACCACACTTCCCGACGGTACCCTCGTCAACGAGGACATCCCCTTTGGCGAGATGAAGGTCTACCCGCTCGGCGTCGACGAGACGGCGAGCGTGAAGGTGACGCCCGCCAGAGGGTTCGACGCGGGCGCCGGGCCTGGCAAGCCCTTCGAGAGCACGCTCTCGGGCGGCGTCGTCGGACTGATAGTGGATACCCGCGGCAGGCCCTTCACCCTCCCGACCGACGAGAACGAGCGGGTGACGAGGCTCGACAAGTGGGCGGCCGCGTTCGACGCGTATCCGTCCGCATAGGATCGGGTTGCTGCCTCCGGGCGGACCCCTGTTCAGGGTCCGGGAGGGAGCCTCCATTGATGAACACGAGGAGCGGCAAATGGCACATGCATACACACCAGGACTGAGAGTGTCCGAGAAGACGGTCATCCGAAAGGAGCGACGGCTTCCCATAAAGGGGGAGGTCGTGGTAGCGAAGGGCGACCGGGTCACCTCAGACAGCGTAGTGGCGCGAACACATCTGCCGGGCAACGTCCAGCTGGTGAACGTCGCCAGCAAGCTCGGGCTTCCCCCGGAGGATCTCCCCTCCGTCATGCAGAAGAAGGACGGGGACCCGATCCAGAAAGGCGAACCCCTCGCGATAACGCAGGGCTTCTTTGGCTTCTTCAAGTCGAAGGTCCTCTCGCCGTGCGAGGGCACGGTCGAAAGCATCTCGACCGTCACCGGACAGGTCATCCTGCGCGAGCCGCCGAGTCCCATCGAGATAGATGCGTACATCGATGGTGAGGTCGTGGAGGTTCTCCCCGAGGAAGGCGTCGTCGTGGAGGCCATAGGCTCCTTCATCCAGGGTATCTTCGGTGTCGGTGGCGAGAGGGCGGGCGAGATCACGGTGGTGGTCGACGGGCCGGGACAGCCTCTCGACGCGTCACTCATCACGGAAGCTCACAAGGGCAAGATCCTCGTGGGTGGGTCGCACGTCACGTGGGACGGGTTGCAGAAGGCCATGGAGGTAGGTGCTGCCGGCATCGTGGTCGGAGGGTTCGACGATCCGAACCTCAGGCGGCTCCTCGGCAAGGACCTGGGCGTGGCCATCACCGGCCAGGAGGACCTGGTGGCCGCCCTCATTCTGACGGAGGGCTTCGGTGAGATGGCGATGGCCCACGGCACGTTTGATCTCCTGAGATCCTGCGAGGGCAGGAAGGCGTCCATCAACGGCGCCACTCAGATCCGGGCGGGCGTCATCAGGCCGGAGATCGTCATTCCTCTGGAGGGCGGCACGGCGGACGTCCAGGAGGTGGAGGGGTCCACGACGGGCCTCGAGATCGGGAGCCTCATTCGGGCCATCCGCGAGCCCCACTTCGGCTCGCTGGGTCGTGTCACGGACCTGCCGAACGAGCTTCAGAAGATGGAATCTGAATCGATGGTGCGTGTCCTTATGGTGGAGTTCGAGGACGGGGAGCAGGCGCTGCTCCCGCGCGCCAACGTGGAGATGATAGAGGGGTAGTCAGAAACGCCTTCAGGCCGTCCGTGTGAAGGCGGCCTCCCTGGAATCGGCCCGCCGGACATTTGGCTTGACACGGTGAATGCTGTTTGATAGCGTCAATGCTTCAACTGCGTGAGCGCCTGTGGGGAAGCGATCCCGCAGTTCGCTCTTACCTATTGAAGGAGCGCTGGATGTTCGCGGACAAAGGGCGCTTGAGCGCCGAACGCTTCGGAACGGGGCTCGTCATTCTGTTGGCAGTGACGGCCCTCTCTTTGTGTCCGGCGTCGGTGGCAGCTCAAGACGGCGCTCCGACCGAGGCCGACAGTCTGGCTCCTGTCCCGTCGCTGGCGCCACCCACCAACGTGCAGGTGGTGGACACGGACAACGACCGCGGCAATCAGATAGACGTTTCCTGGGAAGCGTCCGCTGACGTCGAGTTCGGACGCGTTGAGTTCTACCGTATCCTACGCTCCTCTCA
>DAOWCM010000014.1 GCA_030639555.1 Candidatus Eiseniibacteriota bacterium
GTCGATCTCGTAGATGGTGCAGATGTTCGCGTGACTGATCGCGGCGGCGGCTCGGGCCTCATGGATGAAGCGCACACGGGCCTCGGGATTGCTGTGGACACGGGAGGAGATGAACTTCAGCGCCACCTGGCGCTGGAGCTTCGTGTCCTCGGCACGGTAGACGACACCCATGCCTCCGCCGCCGAGTTCCTCAAGAATCCTGTAGTGGCAGACTGTTTCGCCTATCATGACAGACACTCCGGGCGGTCCGGCATTGCACGCTCGCAGACGGTGGCTCGTCACAAGGGGCAGCGCCTGGGGTTTGCTGTCCGCGAATCCCGTGGCCTGGATACACCCAATCCCATGCTATCTGATTGCCATTCAGATGTATAGCGGATTCTTCCGAACGACCCGCTGCGGGGCACGTGCGGGCGTCCCTCGGCCCTCAAGGCTCGGCACGGTCGGTACAGGAGGCTCGGCATGGTCGGTACAGTAAGGAAGGCCGCCGGCACCTGGCCAGCGGCCTTCGGGTGAGTTGTCGCACGCTCTTGATCCGCCGCCTACTCGCCGTACAGGTCGAAGACCTCCAGCCGGAGCGGCGAGACCACGTACATGTAGAAACGGCCCGTCCAGTCGAACTCGAGCATGTCCTGCGCGGTGGGCTCCGGGGCGCAGCTGTCGCCCTCCACCCAGAAAAACAGAACCGGGTCCAGACCGCTCCTGAAGTCATCGAGAGCCGCGTTGAACAGGTTGACACCGGACGCATTGAGTTTGGCGCTGATCTCGCCGGCGCCGAGCGCGTCGTACAGCGACTGCTCGGAGTAGTCGATGATGACCGACTCGGCCAGGCCGTACTGTATCCAGACGCTGCCCGAGATCTCCCAGTCGTGCCCCGGGTCCTCCAGCCAGGTCACCTCATATGAAGCCGACAGCAGCCTCGCGTCGGTGATGGCGGAGCGCTCGAGCGGCGGGTCGAAACCCTCCAGCGCATCGTCGATCCCCTCCGCGACGTCTACGATCTTGGGGTCGCCGACGTAGTCGGCCGAGTCCTCACGCGTCTCGAAGTCCATCTCGGCGTAGTTCCGGAGGACGATGTCTACCACTTTCTCGTGGAGCAGCTTGCACCCGGTGACGCCCGCGGCAAGGCCGAGGACGATCAGGAGTGCGATGATCCCTCTCATCTTGTTGTTCATGGTCCTCCCTCCTTGCTGGTTAGAATCCGAAGCCCATGCCGAAAGCGAAGCCGCTCTGCTCCGCGATGTTGTATTCGCCGTAGAGCGACACGACGGTCACCTGCGCGTGCAGACCGAGCGTCAGGTGGGCGGTCGACCGGGAGTCGAACTTGACCGACACGGGGTCGCCGTCCTCGTCGTCGTATTCGACGTCCATCTTGAACGTGTCCATCGAGAGCCCGGCGTACGGCTCGATGGTAGCGAACACCAACGGGAGTTTCATGCTGGCCTGCGCTCCGAACGAAAAGGCCGTGGCGTCTATCAGGTCGTCACCCAGCTTGAACCTCTGGTACATGATCCCCGCTGCAATGTCGACCGGAAGGCCGGGGAAATACTGGGAAATGCTGTGCCTGAGGCCGTAGCCCTGGAGGTCCACGTCGCCTATCTCGACGTCGCCCGTGTCGAAGGCCATATAGCGGATCAGTGCCTCGGTGCCCTTGAACGACCCGATGCGTAGCTGTGGGGCCGCCAGCGCGAATGAAGCGAGGTCGAAACCGCCCGGGAACGCGAACGCCGTCCCGCCGTCACCATCGACGATGATGGCACCGGTCGGGCCGACCACGGTCGATGCATTATCCACCGTCGTCTCGGGGCTGAAGCCCATCTCCGTGGTGGCCATGAACGTCTCATCGTCATCCGAGAACAGGACCGCCATCAGCCCCACCTCGAGCGATACGTGGAGGCCCCCCTCGGGGACGTGGGCCGAGTGGAACAGCGCACTGTTCAGGTCGGCGCCGATCGCCCGAGCGAGGGGCTCGAGATAGCCCTCCGCATTGGCGCCCGTGTAGGTGGATATCGCGTCCCCGATCTGCGCCGACGCCGGAGCGGACGCGAGCAGAACCAGCACAACGCACCCCAGAGCCGCGAGGGAGCGGGTTCGAGCGACCATGGAATCCTCCCTTTTCGTGGGCTTCGCCTGACTGCGCGAATTCCGAGCAACTGCACCCTCTGTATACTGTAGATAAACACTCCCAATGACTGTTCGTCAAGCGTCTTCTGTATCGCCCGGGCGCCGGTCCACGGGGACGCGGTCCGGCAGACGCCTCCTGACCCCGCCGGGTGGTCACGATGTGCCCGTGCGCTCCTTACTTCCGCCGAGAACCTCCTTGACAGTGCTTCCGGGATTGGCTAGCGTTTGGCCGTCCACACACTCATTGAGCAGAAGAGCACCCTGGCGAGCCGGACTCCCAGGTTTGGCGCGGGCGTTTCCAGCGACATGGCATGCCGCGCGCGGCCGCACGCGCGGGGCGGTGTGCGAATCCATCCACGGTGGGAGGTTCGATGCGTTCAATCGCCATTGTGAACCAGAAGGGCGGTTGCGGGAAGACGACCACTGCAGTGAACCTGTCCTCGTTCCTCGCGGACATGGGGAAACGCGTGCTGCTCGTCGACTGCGACCCCCAGTCGCACGCATCGGTGGGTCTGGGCATTGAGACAGACCATCTCGAGAGGTCGACGTACGACCTTCTTATGGACCCCGGCGCCCGGGTCTCGGACATCGCGGTGCCGGCGACCGAGAACCTGGACGTCGTGCCCTCCAACGTCGTGCTCTCCGCTGTTGAGCAGCAGCTGTCGGGGCAGCCCGACAGAGAGAACAAGCTGCGATGGAAGCTCGACGCTGCGGCCGCCGACTACGACTACGTGTTTATCGATTGCCCCCCGAGCGTCGGGCTTCTGACCTTCAACGCGATCGTCGCGGCGGGTGAGGCGATCATCGTAATGGAGCCGTCCTACTTCGCCCTTCACGGCGCGCTCAAGGTCATGGAGACCATCAAGCTCGTTCGCGATCAGTTGGGGATGAGGAAACGCGTAAGGGTGCTACTGACGATGTTCGACGGCCGGACCAGGTTCTCCAAGGAGTTCCTGCGGGAGGCGAGGACACGTTTCGGACGGGAGATGTTCGAGACCATCATACGCAACACGGTGCGCTTCAGAGAAGCGGCCAACTGGGGTGTCTCCATCTCACATTACGCCAGGAGCTGCAAGGGAGCTCGCGACTACGAGCAGCTCGCCGGAGAGGTTCTGGCGGACGAAGCGGCGCTCGAGCAAGGTGACTTCGAGCCCGTGAGCGCGGTCCCCGATTCACAGCTCGCGCCGGGAATGGACGAGTGGATACTGGCGCAGCCGGGACCGCACTTCGTCGAGGGCGGAGTTCTCTTCTCACTCGTGGCACCGGAAGCGAACGATGTCGAGCTCGTCGGCAGCTTCAACAACTGGGACCGCGAGCACGGTGTGAAGCTGATGAAGAACAGCAACGGCGTCTGGCACGCCAAGCTGGACCTTGCTCCAGGCAGGCACCTCTACAAGTTCGTTATTGATGGGGCGTGGTGTGCGGACCCGGCCAACGAGAACAGGTCCGCACCGAACGAGGATTGCGTCGTCGAGGTCTACCGCAGGGACTAGGTCGAGGTCTACCGCAGGGACCAGGTCGAGGTTTGCAGCAGGGACCAGGTTGAGGTTTGTCGCAGGGATCAGACAGAGACTCGCTCGAGAACGCAGCTTTGGATCTGACATCTCCGGACAGGGCGAAATGGACGAGGACGCAGGCAGCAGCTCCCCGAAGACACTCGCAGGTGTTTCCCACCTCTTCTTCTCCAAGGTAGGGGAAAGCGCAGAGAAACCACCGGAGGCAGCGGCGCGCCCGGGCGACGGTCCCCCGGACGATGCGGATGTCGAGCGCCGCAGCGTGATGATGGAGAGCGCACTGCAGCGCCGGACGCGGTTCTTCGTCGTGACGGGTGGCGACGATTCTCCCGGGAAGTCGACGATCGCCGTCAATCTGGCTCAGGCGCTGGTGCCGTTCGGCCGTGTGGCGATCTTCGATGCCGACCCCCGGATTCCCAACGCGCGGTACTTCCTCGGTCTTCCTTCGTGGCACTACCTGTCTCCTCTGACAGGCGGCGGAGCGCCCGCTCCGAACATCGTGACCGACGCGGGCGTTGTAGTCACCGACTGGTCGAGTGGGGGGAACGGAGAGAACGACGCGCTGGGCGCCGGCGGCGTGATCTACATGGACGTTCCGGAATCCGGGCGGACCCCCATGGACTTCGTTGTCGTCGATGTCCCCGTGTCCAGGACAGAACTGCTCTCGCGTCTCGCCGCGCACGCGTCGGCCTACATCGTGACGGCGCGACCCGGCCGCCGGGGCTTCGAGCACGCGTTCGTCGCCCTGAAGGGCGTCCGGCGCGCGTCCGGCCGGGATTGGGCCGCCCTCGTGGTCAACGGGGCCTCGAACGAGAACTACGCAAGGGCGTTCCACGCGAAGATAGAGGCCGCCGCGAAGCGTCTGTTGTCTGTGGACGTGCGCTTTCTCGGAGCCGTCCTTCCCGAGCCGGGACTCGGCGCGGAGCAGCGGGAGAGGGGCGCCATTGTTTCATCGCGTCCGGACGCCGCGTCAGCTCTGTCGCTCCGGCAAATAGCATCGAATGTGCTGGAACTGACGAAGAGCGACGGTCCGCGGGGAGGGGGAACTCGCCCGCAGAATCGCAGGGAGGATTGACCATGACCGCGAGAATAGAACGGATCCAGCTGCCCGAGTCGGCTCAACTAAGAAGGGCGCTGGCAGCGAGGGCCGACAGCCTGCACCCCGGCGCCAGGGTGGTGGACGCTGACGTGCGGGGTCCGACCGGTGTTGATCTCCTGCTTGTGGACGACGACGGTCGGCCGGTCTTCGTCGATGTCGTGCTGGACAGCGCGGGGGAGGTGCCGACCCGCATCTTCGATCACACACGATGGTACGAGCAGAACCGCCGGCTGTTTCTCAAGGCCTACACGAACGACGGTGTCGTCCGGATCGAGGACCCCGTCTTCGTGTTCGTCGCGTCGCGGTTCCCCGCGTCGGTCCTCGAGGTGGTCAGAGCGATGCCGGACGTACCGGTGCGGCTTGTCCGTGCGGAGTACTTCCTCATCGACGGGGCCGCGGAGGTCCTGCTCGAGGACATGACGCCTTCGGTTCAGGAGCGAATCAGCACGTCGGTGGCGCGACGGACGGACGACGTGTCCGCTGGGGGTGAATCCACGCCCCGGGACATCATTGAGTCTGACGCCGTGCGGACGCTGCTCGCTCTCTTCACGTCGGGCGTCGACGGTCTGGACGGCCGGATCGCGACCACGGAATCCGATGAAGGCATCTCCTTTCGCATGGGCGACCGGAGGCTGGCTGACGTGGCTGTCTCCCCGGGCAGCTTCACGGTGTCACCGGGCGATGGTCTCATCAATCCGATAGTGGTTTCGGACCGCGTGTCACTCGAGCGAGCGCTGAACTCCGTGGTGTCTCTGTTCGTCCGCGAGGAGCGGCCGAGGGACGGAGGGAACGGTCAGGGATCGGACGTTGAGTTGGCGGACGAGGAACGGTTGGTGCTGTCGGACATCTGGGGAGTGGGCGTCCAGGCGAGCGACGGGAGCTAGCCGGGACGCCGGCCTGCCGGCGCCGGCCGCTTCAGGGCGGTCGTGCGCGGCCTCACGCTCTCTGATGACCGAAGTGACTTCGAATGCAGGCAGAGAGCCGACCCGCATGGGTCGGCTCTCTGCAAAGTCCGGGCATGGCAGGCCCTGGCATGTAGGGGCCCGGCGTGTATGCGGGCCTGGCGTATGCGGGCTTGGGGGTATACGGGCCTGGCGTATGCAGGATTGGGGGTATACGGGACTGGTGAATCCGGGCATAGAAAACGGGGCCGCGTTGGCCCCTTCATAATGTTAATACCGGGAACCCCCCTGTGATGCGCAGTGTTTTTTCGCTCGGGGGGCGGTTTTTTCTCTCCACGCCGAAATCCGCGCTCAAGAGCGCCTGTAGCGGGCCTACATGGGGTAGCGAGAATCCTCGATCTCGCGGAATGCGGCCCTGATGCGTGCCAGCTCGGTCGCAACTGTCCTTCTCGACACGCTGAGTGTCTCCGCGACCTCCGTTTGAGTGAAGCCCTGCGTGATAGCGTACAGAATCTCCTGCTGGCGCGCTGTGAGCTGACTAATGGTGTCGTTGACCTCGACCGACAGGGCGAAGCTCTCCTGGACCGTGTCGATGGGGGATGACAGCAGGATCTCGTGCCACTCCGTCGGCACGAATCGCAGAACCTCGGGGTCGACGTCGCCGAGCACGCCGTAGAGGATGATCTGACGGTCGAGGTCACCGTCCGGGCAATCGATGGCCGTCCGGGTCATGAACTTCAGAGCCTGCCACCTGGCACTGGAGAGATACCACCCCTTCGGCTTTCCCTCAGGAGCACGCCAGATGTCGATCCGCATCTCCTGGGCGAGATCCTGCTGGAGCATCTCGTCGGGGGTGAGGCGCGCCGCAATACGCGCTATCTCTGGTTCGAGTTCGTGCCAGTTGTACATTACTGATTCCCGCCTGCAGAAGGGCTCTGACGCCCGTCATCGAATGACCAGTTCGTTTCCTCGTCACAATTGTGACACGACGGGGGGGCGCTGTCAAGAACGCGGGCCGGGAGCGGTGCCCCAACGTGCATTCCTTGAGTTGCGATGTGCCCCGTGGCGCCGCAGAGACCGCCAGTCCTGCCGCTCCGCGCGGCGGCAAGAGAGGGTTGACACTGCTTCGAGTCGCCCTCTAGAATACCCATAACAAGTTCCGTGCCCGCTGTCGCTGCTGCGGGCGGCTGATTGTCGGTTCAAACGCACGCGCAGCGTGTGCGATGCTGAGCCGACCGACAAGGAGGTAACATGACTCGACTGGCCGGGAGTGTGGCCGTTTTCTTGCTCGCAGCCGTATGTACTGTTGCGTTGGTCGGATGTGCCGGGACCACTGGCTCTGGCGCCGGGCTTCCCGACAATCCGGACGTCCTCGAGAGACAGATTTCCGATATCGACAATGACATACTGAACGCCGAAGAGATGTACAAGGCGAACCTGACGGCGCTTCAGATGGATGAGAACACCGAGCTCAGGCGCGAGGTCAACCGCCTCTGGATAGAACTGGAGCACCTTCGGTCGCGGAAGGCGGCCCTGCAGGAGCGTCTTCTTCAACTCGAGGCAGAGGAGAAGAAGTGAGGAGGGCGGACATCACGCGTTGCGAACTAAGACCTCGGCTGCATTGACGGAGGGCCAGTGTTGAACACGTGGACACGGAGCGCGCCCGCCGCGCTCGCGGTAGCAGTTGTGTTGGTTGCTTCGGCGGCGGCGGCGGAAGACCTTGGTGACATCTGGTTCGAGGCCAGCCTCGCGGGCGCAGCCATGGGCTACATACACGAGACTGTTGTCAGAGATGCCGACGGGCGGACAACGACCACCGTGGAATCCGACTTCACCATGAGACGCGGTGAGGATCTCGTCTCGATCAAGGGTGTCGACGAGTGGATCGAATCTCCGGACGGCCAGGCTCTGAGCTACCGCCAGACGCGGAAGATGGCCGTCGAGACGCTCGAACTGGAAGTGACCGTCGGACCCGACAGGCTGCGGTTGCGGAAGTCCGACGGCAGGGACGCCGTTTTCAGTACGGTTCCACACGACGGCGACTTGCTGTTTCCCAGAGCGATCGAGGCGCTGCACGTCTCGCAGGGATTGGCGCCCGGCAGTGAATACTCGTTCAGGACCTTCGATCCGGACTTCGAGGAGATCACGACCTACGCGGTGCGCGTCGTCGGTCCGGAGAAGCTCGATATTCTCGGGGAGATCCGGGATGTCACGAAGCTCGTGCTGACGTCTGATCTATACGAGGGCATGGAGTTCATCGAGTGGAGAAGCGACGACGGGCGGCTCTGGCGCGAGGAGGTGCCGGAGATCGCGACGACCCGCGAGAGGACCACGAGCGACATCGCTCTTCGCGAGAGAGACGCGGCGGACATCCTGGCGGTCTCGACGATCGCGACCAACGTCGCGATACGTTCGACGCACGACGTCGACGACGCGCTCTACGAAGTATGGATAGAGGGCGGCGACATTTCGGAGTTCCTGATCGAGGATGTCAGACAGCGCATCGAGGGAACCACGGACCGTGGGGTCCTCTTGAGGGTCTCGCGCGTAGTGCCCGAGCCGGGGACAACGATCAAGTTCCCGGTGAGAAGCACTCCTCTGAAGGACTACCTCGACGGGAATCCGCTGATGCAGACTTGGCATCCCCGCATTCTGGGTACTGCCGCCAAGTCGGTGTGGGGTTCTGAGCAGGACTCCTGGAAGGGCGCGACACAGATAGAGCGCTGGGTCTTCGATTTCATAGAGGACAAGGGACTGGGCGTGGCGTTCGCTTCCGCGAGAGAAGTGCTCGAGCGCATGAGCGGCGACTGCAGCGAACACGCGGTGCTGCTGGCGACGATGACGCGCTGCGTTTCGATCCCGTCGAAGGTGGTGTCGGGTGTCGTCCACACTAACGGGGCGTTCGCCTACCACATGTGGGTCGAGGTCTGGACCGGCGAGACCTGGTACCCCCTCGACGCGACCATCGGAGACGGCAGTGTCGACGCGACTCACATAAAGCTCGCGGAGAGCGCTATCCCAGGCGGCCGCGTTGCGGAGCTCTCCCTGGGCATAATGAGGTTCTTCAATAGACTGGGCATAAGAGTCATCGAGTACACCGCGGACGGGGAGACCGTCCGCACTCCCGCACGGTAGCAGGCGGCAGGCGTCCGCGAGGCGGGCGGCGAGGCGGGCGTTCGCATCGCGAAAAACAGGTGTGGGGGAGGAAACCGACAATTCGGACCAACACGTCGAGGGCTGAATCCATGAGCAGACTGACCGTGGTGCTGATGTTCGTGTTTCTTGGTTGTCTCATTGTCGCCGGGTGTACGACGAGTTCCGACGAGCCCGCCGTCAAGCCCGAGCCGGAACCGTTGGACGAGGAGACGGCGGCAGCGGCGAGGACTCGTGGGGTCGTCTACCGCGACCGTGACGAGGCAGCAGAGGCCACGCCCCAGGTTGTCTTGAGCGAGATGACCTACGAGTGGCGGACGTCCCCCGACCGGGGCGTGCATGTGACGCTGAACTTCACGAACCCGGCTGATGCGTACGAACGCGCCAGGGGGTATGTTTTCCTCATTGCCGAGACGACGAGGTCCGGCTCGCTCGTCCAGGGCGTCTACCCGTGGAACACAAGAATGGACGGCAATTTGCCGGAGGACTACACGGACGGCACGCATCTGCTGTACCGGGAGAGTCAGCAGGTGCGCGCGTTCCTTCCGTACCCGCGGTCGGACGGGCACTTCGAGACTCTCAAACTGTACGTGTTCCATGAGAACGGGAAGCTCCTGACCAATAGAACCTACGAACTCGACTTCACCGGAGCGCCAGGCGAGAAGAGGACGGTGAATCCTGGGTTCGACCTATAGCGAAGGGCGGGTGACTGTATGTGTCGCAGAGAGAGAGTCGGTCGTGCAGACAAGAAGAAGGCCGTTCTATCCAAGAAGGAGAAGAAGCTGAAGGAGCAGTCGGGCCTGATCTAGGATCAGCAGGTCCTACTCCTTCCACGTCACAATCAGGTCCGCGTCGGGCAGGAAATCGATCTGCTTCATGTAGTAGACGATCGTGTCGCCGACGACCGTCCGGGTGTCGGGTTCGAACGAAAGGCTGACGCTGTCCAGTTCGGCCGGGATGCGGAACTCGAACTCGGCCAGCTCGATCGGCCGCCTCCACTCCTTCGTGGTCGTCACGATGTAGACGGCGCGGGGTCGCCTGATCTCCTGCACGTAGTCGACCCGGACCACCTTCTCCTCGCGCGCCTCGAGTTCCATGCTCCACAGCACGTAGCGGTCCCTGTGCACGAATCCCATCGGCCTCAGGTCGTCTCCGCACTTCTCCCACACACGGACGATCCTCGGGTAGAGGTGAAACCTGTCCACGGGGAAGGGGTAGTGGATTCCCTGCTTCACACGTCTGTCGGAGTCGTTTCGGAAGTAGTAGAGGGCGCTGACTCTCGTAGAGCCCCTGGATGGCTCCACCGTGACGTACTCACGGATGAACCTGACGGGCGAGAGAGCGGCCAGCGTGTCCTCCTCCACCGCCGGGCTCTTCTCGTCCGCGCACCCTGTCAGGCCCGCGACAAGCAGCACGACCGCCAGTGTGTGGATCGCCCGCAATCGTCCCCCCTCTAGAGATAGAAGAGCGCCGCGAGCCTTGTGCCGGTTCCGATCTCGATCGAGCCGAAGTAGAGCCTGAAGCCCAGCTCGCCCTCGAAGCTGAGCTTCCTGGTGATGAAGTACTCGCCTCCCAGAAGCGCCGTCACTCCGAGTCTGGTGTCGTTCACCTCGCCGCGTCCATTGTCGTGCGAGTGGTGGTGGAATCCAAAGCGACCGCCGAAGAACGGCTGGAACTGCTTGCGGTCGGTCAGGTACCTCTTGACAGCGACACCCGCCCCGACGTCGGTTGACGAGAAGTCGCCGTCGTCCATCACGTCGAGCCCTAGCGAGAACTCCAGTCCCAGGGAGTCTCCTATCCGCGTGATTCCCACGAGGGTCGGGGACCCGCTGGGGAGAAGAACGCCGCCGATCCCGAAGCCGTCTCCGTAGGTATGCTGCGCGGCGGCCAGGGACGGGAGAGCGGTGAGAGCCAGAGCGGTGACGAGCACGAGACTGCGCCTTGTCATTGTCTTTCTCCTCACTGAGGGTGACGGGCGTCGGACTCCCTGAGAGCGGGTTCCAACACGGGCCAACGGGGCGAATCGTGCGAGACTCTATCACCGGCCCCGCGGGGTGTCAACTCGACCGCCGCCGCGCGCGGCATTCCGGCTTGACCCGGTCCGCCTGCCGTGTTACGATTTGATGGAGATTCTGCATACGCTGCAGACTGCGGGCTGGCTGGGCCTGAACGTGCCCTGCCGCGTTTCGAGAGGGAGTGACATGCCAACTACTGAAGAGGTCGGGAAGCGCCTGAAGGAAGTCCGGAAGCAGCAGGAGATGACACTCAAGGACGTCGCCGAGTCCTCTGGGATGTCTCCGACGCACATCTCGGAGATCGAGCGGGGAAAGACGTCACCCACCGTGGGGGCCCTCCGGAGGATAGCGAGCGCCCTGGGCAAGGACACGGCCTTCTTCGTCGAGGACGAGCCGCTGCCGCGCGTCTCGGTCGTCAAGAAAGAGAACAGGGAGACCGTACTTCTGAAAGGCGACGGCGATGCCTTCGTCACCGCCAGGGCACTGACCAGCGGGATTCCCGCGGGCCGCGTGAAGCTGGTTCTCGTGGACGAGAACGAGGGCGGGACGCTCGCACCCCACTCGCACGATGGTGAGGAGGCGATCGTGATGGTGGCGGGCCAGGCCCGTGTGACCGTCGATGACGAGGAGTTCATCATCGAGCCGGGGGACTGCCTCCACTACTCCGCCAAGTGCGAGCACAGGACTGTGCTCACGGGCAAGGGAAAGAACAAGGCGCTCTGGATCCGAGTGAGGCCCGGCGCCATACGCTGGTAGCCTCAGGGCCGTAGAGGACAACCCCCAGTCAATGGGGACAAGACACGTCGAGGCCGGGGAGATCGCTCCCCGGCCTCGACGTCTGGTGTCTCCATTCCCGCCCGTGCGTTCCCGCCGCCCGGCTGTCCTGCCTGCATGTTCCCGCCTGCGCGTTCCCGCCGCCCGGCTGTCCTGCCTGCGCTGCGAACGTCGTGTGGGTGGATTCGGAACCCGGGGCCGGCGAAGAGGGCGCCCCGGGGCGGCGTCCGTAGGGCGCGTGCCGGGGAAGATCGCGGGACGCGCTCTCAGCGGGGACCGTCGCTCGTTGACACCGGTCTCGGCGACCTGCTAGCCTCGCTCAGCCTACCGCGGGCGACCGCTCGCGGTACCTTCTCCACATCTGGGGGATGGAAGCGTGTCGGAAGCGAAACGCAACTCGAGCGGCGGGGACATCGTTCGCGGCTTCGCGCACATCGGGACGGGGACTCTGATCTCCAGAGTATCGGGCTTCGCAAGGGAGGTGGTCACGGCCGCCTTCTTCGGCGCCGGCACGTCGATGGACATCTTCGTCGCCGCCTTCACCATTCCCAATCTGCTCTGCAGGATCCTCGGGGAGACGACGGTCGAGTCTGCCTTCATGCCTCTCTTCAGAGGGCTGCACGCGCGCGGCGAGACGGCGCGGGCCTGGAGGCTGGCGTCGAGGACGCTGGTCAACCTCACGGTGGCTCTCGTCGTGGTGGTGCTGGTCGGCGTCGCTGCGGCGCCGCTTCTCGTCCGCGTCGTGGCGCACGGGTTCACGGGCGAGGTCGCCGAGTCCGCCGTCTTCATGACGAGGCTGATGTTTCCCTTCGGCCTCTTCATCGGCCTCGCGGCGCTCATGGGCGCGGTGCTCCTCAGCTTCGGGAGATACCGCGTCTACAGCCTCGCGCCTGTTCTTCTCAATATCGGGATCATCACGTCCGTGCTCGCCCTGTCGGGGCGGCTCTCATACGTCAGCCTGGCGGTGGGCGTGCTGGTCGGCGGGGCACTCCAGTTCCTTGTACAGCTTCCGTTCGTATCGCGGCTGGCGGCTGGCGACGGCGAGCGGCTGCTCAGGCGCGGCGCCGGGCTGAAAGATGAGGACGTGCGGCACGTTGCCACCCTCTCCGGGCCGGTGGTGGTCGCGGCCGCCATTCAGAGAATGGGCGTCATCGTCGACAGGACCATCGCCTCGTTCCTCGTGCCCGGGAGCATCTCGTCGCTCTACTACTCCTTCCGTCTCGTGCATCTCCCGTACGCGATCCTCGCGCTCGCGGCAGGCCGCGCGGTCGCGCCGGCGCTCGCGGAGCAGCACGCTCTGGGTAGGCACGGCGAATTCAAGGAGACACTGTTGTCCGGCCTGAGGATGAACCTGACGTTCCTCACGCCTGTCGTCCTGCTCTCGGTCTGGCTCGCCCGGCCGATCGTGGGTGTCGTCTACCAGCGCGGCGCGTTCGACGCGAACGACCTTGCCATGACGGCGTCAGCGCTGGCGATGTACTCCACCGGGCTCCTGGGGATGGGCGCAGTCTTCCTGCTCGTGCGCGCCTTCGCGGCGAAGCTGGACACGAAGACACCCGTCAAGGTCGCGGTTCTGGCATTCTTCCTGAACGTGGTGCTGAATCTCCTGCTGGTGCGGACACCGCTCAGGCACGCCGGACTGGCGCTCGCGAGCTCGATCTCGTTCTCGGTTCACGCGATCATCCTCTATATGGTACTGAACCGGCGCGCCGCCGCGGTCGGGGCCGCGATCCGGCCGGTCGAAATCCTGACGCCCGCGCTGAAGATCGCGGCCTCGGGAACCGCCCTGATCGTCGTCGTGTGGGCGGTCGATGCCTGGGGTATTGGCGGCTGGCTTGGCATACGATTTGCTGATAACCTCCTGGCAGAGCGACTTCTGAGAATGGTCGTGACGAGCGTCGTGGGCGGTGTGACGTACCTGGTCACAGCCTCGCTCCTGGGTCTGGCGGAAGTGCGGCTTCTGTTGCCGCGCGCGCGTCGGTAGTCATCGCGTCAACGCCTGGGTCGTCGTGTCCGCGCAAGGTCAGAAGCAGCCGGTATCCGGTCGCCTGCGGACCCGCACCTGAAAGGACGAACATGAGCTCATCGGTTCTGGTCACCGGGGGCGCCGGTTACATCGGCAGCGTGACGGTCGAGAGACTCGTGGCCGCGGGCCGTGGCGTCGTCGTTCTGGACAACCTCAGCAAGGGCCACCGGTCGGCGGTGCGGGCGGGCGTGCCCCTGGTGTTAGGGGACATCGGCGACATCGAGCTTGTCACCGGGCTCCTCCGCGCGCACGAGATCGACTCGGTCATACATTTCGCGGCCATGAGCCTCGTGGCGGAGTCGATGGAGAAGCCCGCGGAGTACTACGACAACAACGTCGTGCGCGGGAGCAGACTCCTGTCGGCCATGTCATCCGTCGGTGTCTCGAAGATCGTCTTCTCGTCGTCCGCCGGGGTCTACGGAGAGCCCGAGTCCGTACCCATCATCGAGACAGCGCGAACCGAGCCCGTCAACGTGTACGGAGATACCAAGCGCGTCTTCGAGCGGGTGCTGGCATGGCAGGCGCACGCGACCGGGCTGAAGTACATCTCGCTGCGCTACTTCAACGCCGCCGGAGCGTCCTCCGACTGCGGTGAGGATCACAGCCCGGAGTCGCACCTCATTCCCATTGCGCTTCAGGCGGCCGCGGGCACACGCCCGGAGCTGACGGTCTTCGGTAGCGACTACGACACACCGGACGGGACATGTATCAGGGACTACATCGACGTGCGCGATCTGTCCGACGCGCACATCGCGGCACTGAACGCGCTCGATGAAGGACGGAGCGGAATCTACAACCTCGGCAACGGTGAGGGGGCCAGTGTCCTCGATGTCATCGAGACGGCCGAGGCCGTCTCCGGGAAGAAGATCCCGTGGGAGTACGGCCCGAGGCGCGAGGGAGACCCGGCCAGGCTCGTCGCGAGCGCTTCCCTCGCGAAGGAAGAGCTCGGGTGGAAGCCCGTCCATTCCGATCTCTCGGACATGATCGGGGCCGCCTGGGAGTGGATGCAGCGATTCCCGGATGGATATCCAGATTGACGCGTGCCACACCGGTAGCACCCCTATCGGCTTGACATCGCGGGTCCTCGTTGTTAGTATCCGTTCTTGCACATGTGCCGCCCTAGCTCAGTTGGTAGAGCAACGGACTGAAAATCCGTGTGTCCGCAGTTCGATTCTGCGGGGCGGCACCACAGCAGACATGCGGCGGGAACTGAGCTGGTGTAGCTCAGCTGGTAGAGCAACGCATTCGTAATGCGTAGGTCAGCGGTTCGAGTCCGCTCACCAGCTCCAGAATCGCGCCGAGACAGGCGCGGTCGCGATTAGCGGCCGCGTTTCTGCGTTCCGGAGCCTCGTTCCGGGACCTCGTTGGCCGGGGCTTCCCGCTGTCAGAAGGGCGCCACGACACCAGTTGCCGCCGGGGGGGCTGCAACTTCACCCGCCCACCGGCATCAGAAGAATAGGTGAGGACAGATCGTGCTCAGTTCCTCAAGCGGGCCCGACGAATCCCCCTGTCGGGCCCGCGCATTCTGGACAAAGAGAGTCAACGCATTGACACGCTCAAGTGATTGTGTTATTATGGATTCTGAGTCGGCAGGCGCCGGAGGGCGTCCTCGATCGACAGCAAGTGACCGGTCGCTCGTCGCATGCGCATCGCGCGGACGAGCGGTGGTGGCGTGAGTTTATCGTGGGTGTGTGTCGCTCCTGGCAGTGGTGAATCGGAGCGATGTGCGTCCGCATGTTCCCACTATTGGCGCCCGCGTGAGGCGCCAGGGAAGGGGGAAGTGAGATGAAGAGGTTCGCTAGCATTGCCGCAGCCGCCGTGCTGCTGCTCGCGTTCGCTTCGACGGCGATGGGTGCCGTCGGCTGGTGCGGCAACATCTGGCCGAACAACGGCGTGACCTATACGTCGAACGACAACATCGACACTTATGTCCAGGTTTGGAAGGAAGGCGTCACCGACACAGTGGGTCAGGGCGCGGACATCGAAGCGTACCTGTACTACAAGTGTGACACCGGCGCCGACTTCACCGAAGTCGCGATGACGTACAACACCGACGTCGGTGACAACGATGAGTACACTGGTCAGATTCCCTCCGGCCACGGCTGCACCACGGTCGAGTACTACATCAAGGTCGTCGACACCACCGACCTGGCCGAATGCTACGGCTCGGATCAGGCCGGCAACCCGCCGAACTTCTTCCTGCCCATCACCGAGGTGACGGCGCAGGACGTTCTCGTCACCTTCCAGGTCTGCATCCCTGAAGGTTCGGCCGGTGACGTCTGCGTGACTGGCAGCGATCCAGCCATCACGAACTGGAGCCAGCCAGGCGTTCTTATGGCGCAGCCCTGCCCGGCGCAGAGCCCCAATCTCTACGACATCACCGTGACATTCCTGGCCGGCACGAACCCCTTCGTTCAGTACAAGTACCAGAAGGACGACTGCTCGGCGTGGGATTGCGACCCGAACCATGAGTTCGTGATCGATGACTCCGGTCCGACGCAGACTCTTCCGCTGGACACGTGGTGCTGGGGCACGCCTGACTGCCCGGCCTGCGGAAGCCCGGTCGAGGAGGCGAGCTGGGGCACCGTCAAGGCGCTCTACAGGTAGTCCGAACCAGACCGCGCCACAGGCTGGCCGCGCAGGCCGGCCGCTGGTCGGCGGTCATGCGGAACAGCGCGGGGGAGCGGCCTCCGGACGGGGGCCGCTCCTCATGTACGGCCACGGGATGCGCGGCGACCTCACGGTCTTGCCCGCATCAGAAAAGTGTGCGGAGAACGCGTGGCGCCTGGTCCCGGAGGCACGGCGCATGCTCCGAGCATTGACATCCGCAGTGAATTGTGATATAGTGTGTGCTGGCGGGGCCTATCCGGGGGCGTCGGGTGAGTATGCCGCGTGGCCTCCGTGGTGCCGCTGAATGGAATCGCGTGCGGCGTCGAGGGAAGAGAGCATCCTCTGAGAGAGCACCATACGAGTTGGGATGTAACGGTGGCCGCCCCTGCGACGGGCGGCCCGGGTCTCACAACGGAGTTTCTCGCGAGTGCCTTTGGGCAGCGCCGGGAACTTGAGAGGAGAGGAAGATGAGACTCACTGCAGCCATAGTGATCGCGCTTGTGATTCCGGCCTACGCACTTGCCGGCCCGAGCATCGTGGGTAACTTCCAGGGCTGGGATCCCGCTGACCCGGCTTCGGAGCTCACCCTCAACGCCAACGGCGTCTACGAATTCACGATCTCGGCCGGTGACTCGTTGCATATCTACAAGGCCGTCGACGGCGACGACTGGGCCAGTGCGTTTCCGGGCGCCGACCAGTTGTTCACGCCCGGGACGCCACAGAACGTCACGTTCTTCTGCAATCTGGGCGCGGTCCCCGGCACGAAGGAGGGCGACGAGTACGTCTTCCACAGCCTGAACCCGCCCATCGTCTGTGGCACACTTCAGAGCGCGCTCGGCGGCAGCGACTGGGACCAGACGGACACGAGCACGACCGTCATGTCCGACGGCGACGGGGATGACGTGTGGGAGTTCAGCTCCGTTATTCCCACGGGCAGCTACGAGTTCAAGATCGTCCTCAACAACAACTGGGACCAGAA
>DAOWCM010000193.1 GCA_030639555.1 Candidatus Eiseniibacteriota bacterium
GCGTAACATCGGCGGGTGAAGAGCTTCCTGGCCCGCGAGGAGGAAGAACGGACGATGAAAAGGCCCCTTGCCATTGCCCTTTTCTGTGCCGCGGCGCTGGTCGCGACCTCGTGCGCGCCGCCATCGGTCGAGCCCGTCGAGAGGAAGATTATGCTCATCGGCATCGACGGCATGGAGTGGGACATCATGGGCCCGCTGCTGGAAGAGGGCCGGCTTCCGACCTTCGCCAGGGTCATGTCCGAGGGCACGTGGGGTGAGCTTCGTTCCCTCGACATCCTAGAGTCGCCCGTCATCTGGACGAGCATCGCCACCGGGAAGCTCCCGGAGAAGCACGGCATCATGGGCTTCGCGAAGAAGCCGCCGGCGGGCGGGCAGCCTGTGCCGGTGACGTCCAACGTGCGGCGCGTCGAGGCCATCTGGGACATTCTCGGAGACGAGGGCTGGAGCGTCGGGATAGTGGGTTGGCTCGCGACCTGGCCGGCGGAGCCGGTGAACGGCTACCTCGTGACGGACTACTTCAACTACGGATGGGCGCCCGAGCAGGGCGGCGAGGGAGGGAGACTGACCTTCCCGCCGGCGCTCGCCGCGGACATCGAGGATCTCAGGATTCTCAATGACGAAGTCCCGGACGAGCGTGCATCCGCGTTCATCAACGGAGCCGTGCCGGAGGACGAGGTCCTTCGAAAGAGGTTCGATTCGCTCAAGACCTGCATCGCGACTGATGAGACCAGCCGTTCCGTGGCGCTCCGCATGGCGGACCAGATGCCGGTCGACTTCTACGCCGTCTACCTCAAGGGGGTCGACGGCGTGTGTCACCTCTACTGGGTAGATATGATTCCGGAGTCCGGTCCTCCCATCTCCCGTGAGGAGGAGGCGATGTTCGGAGATGTGATCACCCGCTACTACGAGGAAATGGACGGCGTTCTCGCCGGCTTCATCGAGATGGCCGACGAGAACACCACCGTGATCCTGACGTCCGACCACGGGCACTCCGGGCCGAAGCCCACCGGCGACTACTACCGTTGGGGAATAGCCATGCACGATCCCACGGGCGTGCTTGCGTTCTGGGGCAAGGACATCGCCGAGGGACGGGAGCTGGCGGACGCGAGCGTGCTCGACATCACGCCGACGATCCTCGCTCTTTGCGGATTGCCGGTGGCGGAAGACATGGACGGAAGCGTGTTGACGGAGGCGATCGATCGAGATTTCCTGAGGGCTCACCCTGTCCGGACCATTGAGACCTACGAGCTGGAGCTGGAGCCCACGGACGCAGCCGACCGTGAGCCCATTGAGTCTCCAATAGACGATGAAGTGCGTGAGCGCCTGCGGGCTCTGGGCTACATCGAGTAGCATCGTCCCGAGCCGCCGAGTGAGGTTTGTGAAGGAGAACGCATGAGAGTCGAGAGGATCCTGATCGCGCTTGTCGTTGTTGTTCTCATCGTCACGGGCGTCATCGCGGTACTGAAGGTGACGGGAGGCGAGGGGGAGCCCCCCGCCATCGTTGTGCCGGAGGCGGGTGAGCTGTCCCTCGTGGTGATCGGGATCCAGGGTCTCGAAGCCTCGATGGTCGAGAGGCTGACGGCCGACGGACGGCTGCCGAATCTGGCGCGACTCATTGCCGGCGGTGCGACCGGCAGCTACGCGACGCTGGGCCGAAACGTGGATATGAGAATCGTCTGGACCTCTCTCGTAACAGGAATGCTCCCGGAGAACCAGGGTATCGGTGGCAAGAAGTTGTCGCGCAGGGGCGAGATGGTGAACGCTCCGCTCGTGCCTCGATCGCGCACGGTGGGCACCCTCTGGACCTTCCTCACGGACGAAGGTAGGAAGAGCGGCGTTCTCGGCTGGCCTGGAACGTGGCCGGTCGAGGAGATTGACGGTGTCATGGTGGGGCCGTACTCGACCTACATTCTCGAGCGGAAGCACGGGGGAGCACAAACAGATGCCGTTCACCCTCCTTCGTGGTACGAGCGACTTGATCCCCTGGTGCTCGACCCGACGGACTTCACCCGTCGTGATCTCTCGAGATTCGTCGATCTTGACTCGACGATGGGTCTCGAGTCCCTGGTCGGCCAGAACTACGTCGCGCTGGCCACCGCATACGCCGCCGACAGGTCCGTGGTAGACCTGGCAAACGCGATCGCAGTCCAGGGGAGCGTGCGCAATCTGTTCGTGTGTCTCGCCGGCACGGACGTGGCCAGCCAGCGCTTCTGGCACTACATGGAGACGGAGGCCATCGAGCAGCTGGACGTCGGCGAGAGTGAGCGCCGCCTGCTCCGGCGTCAGATAGAGGCTCTCGGAGAGACCGTGGAGCGCTACTACGACCACGTCGATGAGTTGGTTGGCGAGCTGGCCAGGCTCACCGGCGATGCCGGCACGGTGGCCGTCATCACCGACCACGGCTACGCGGGCATACCCTTGAATGCCGCCGGCAAGCCCTTGATAGGCACCAACATGCACAGCGAAGAAGGAATGTGGATCGTCTCGAGCCCGAGGGTGAAGGCAGGTGCGACCGCTCGGCACGGTGATCTCATAGACGTCGCGCCGACCATCATGGCCGCAGCCGGCGTGGAGATTCCCGGGGAGCTTGACGGAGAGGCGCACATGGAGGTCATCGCCCGCCAGAGGTGATAGACCCGCCCGCGACTCACTGGAGGAAAGCACACGTGCGAAGGACCATCGCGATACTGGCAGTTGTCCTGGTTGTCGTCGTCGCCGTCGTCGTGTTCCACGTTCGAAGGCCCGGCCCGGCCGACGACGTTCGGATCCCGGAGGCCCCCTCCAGGATCCTGATCGTCGGGATAGACGGCCTCGACTGGTCCCGGGTCAACCGGCTCGCTGACGAGGGGCGCATGCCGAACGTGGCGCGCATGAGAAGCGAGGGGGCGTCGGGCATTCTCCACTCCATAAGACCGTTCGTTTCGCCCACGATCTGGACCTGCATCGCCACGGGCAAGACCGAGGAGAAGCACGGCATCAGCGGGTTCCTCGTGAACACTCCGAATCCGGCCGATGCCTCACCGACCACAGACAACATGCCACAAGCCAAGGGCATAGCGACGAGCAACATGCGCAAGGTCAAGGCCGTCTGGCAGATCCTGTCCGCCGCGGAGCGGTCCGTGGGTGTCATCGGCTGGCTCGTGACGTATCCGGCCGACGTCGTGAGCGGGTATCTGATCTCGTCGCACGTCACACTCGCTCTGTCGGCGAAGCGTGAGGCTCGGGCGCCGAATCAGACCGACGACTGGCTCAGCGAGGGCATCTACCCCAAGAGCCTTTGGTCAGAGGTCGCGGACAACGTCTATCATGAGGAGGACGTCGGCGACTCCATCATCGAGTCGTTCATTGCCACCTCGATGGATCGTGCCAGGCAGGAAGAGAAGGTCAGGACCTCCAGTCTGGCGAAGTTCTACGCCGCCGACATGACATCGCTCACTCTCGCGCGACACTTCTTCGAGACCAGACCGGCGGATTTCAACGCCGTCTATTTCCGGGGCAGCGACATAACCAGCCACTTCTTCTGGCGATTCATGGAGCCGGAGTCGTGGAAGAAGGAGCTGTCCGCGGAGGCCATCGAGACGTTCTCTCCCGTGGTCGAGCGCTACTACGCGCTCGCGGATTCGCTTCTTGGCGAGGTGATTGAGCTGGTCGATGACGACACATACGTGGTCCTTCTTTCGGACCACGGGTTCGCCGGCCACAGGGGCTACCGCGGTTTCGAGGGTGACGTGGCGGTCGGTATCGAGATGCACAGAGAGGACGGGATCATCTTCGTCAGAGGCCCGGGCATCAAGCCTGGCGGGAGCGTAGCCGGCGCGAGCGTTCTCGATGTTACGCCGACGGTGCTCGCACTGGCCGGCCTGCCGGTAGCCAGGGACATGGATGGCAGACCCCTGACGGAGATCATGAGCAGCACCTTCCTCGAGAGGCATCCTGTCGTTCACATAGAAAGCTACGAGGTCGGGGATGCGCCTGGCGGAGATCTCACTCCCATCGAGTCACCTGTCGATGACGAGATCAAGGAGATGCTCAGGTCACTCGGGTACATTGACTAGCCCGCATCCGAGCCGGCCCGCACGCGGTCATCCCCCAGGCTCCCAGGATTCAGTGCATGACACGCAAGCCCAGGAAATCCAACCGACGCCCGCAGCGCACGGGAGAAGGCTCGCGTGCCCAGGGCGCCTCCGGGACGGCCGGCACGTCGGCAGACGCGCCCGAAGCCCGGAAGGGCATACGCGGCCTGACGGACAGGCCGTGGTTCTGGCCGACGGTGATATTCGCCGTCGCCTTCCTTCTTAGGGCCGTCTACACCTTCCAGGTGAGATACACACCCTTTTTCCAGACGCTGGGTCTGGACGCGAAGTTCTACGACCAGTGGGCAAGAGATATTGCTGGAGGAACCGCCGAGAGAGGCGCGTTCTTCATGACCCCGCTCTACTCGTACTTCCTCGCAATCGTGTATAGGCTGTTCGGTAGGGACCTTTTCCTGGTGCGCATGCTCCAGGCGGGTCTTGGGGCCGCAACTGCGTCGCTCGCCTACCTCCTTGGGCGCGACGTCTTCGACAGAAGGGTCGGACTGCTCGCCGGCCTGCTTACCGCCAGCTACGGCGCACTGATCTTCTAC
>DAOWCM010000212.1 GCA_030639555.1 Candidatus Eiseniibacteriota bacterium
CCTCCCGGTACGAATCGTCCACCGTCCTCACGAGTCGTCCTGATACGTCGTAGATGCGGACGACCGCGCGGCCGTCCTGTGGCATGTTGAACGACAGGTTCGTCGCGTTCCTGAACGGGTTGGGACGGCACGGACTGAGGAGAAACCTCGCGCCTTCGGGTCCGCCCGGTGGCGCGAGGTGCACGTCCAGACGCAGGGCGCCCTGACTCGTGTTGGATCTCCGTCCCATGTGGACCCACAGCGTCACGAGCGAGTCGGTCGCTGCTTCGTCTATCGCGAACACGAACGGATCTCCGGTGTTCTGCCGGGATGAGCCCGGCGGCACATCCGCGAGCACGGCCGTGCCGTCAAACACCGTGATATCGGGCGTGTCTGCCGTCAGGGTCAGTTTGAGGTCCGTCGCTGCCACCGGCCCGTCATTCCTCACCCGGACAACCAGCCGGAGTCCCTCACCGGGGCTGGGGACTCCGTCGCCTCCCTCGCCATCGTCAAGCAGGGCCTCGCTGAGCACCAGCCACGGGAACCGGAGGGTCTCCGGCGGAACGGTGGTGAAGCGGACGGCCAGGCTGTCGGCCAGAGGGGCCGCGTAGGCGCCGTAGGCACCGTCGAACAGGAACTGCGTGCCGTCGGTCTCGACTTGATTCTCTATGCCGACCGTGCAGCTGCCGGGTTCGCCGACGTTCTTGTAGAGGAAGACGATCTCGGCGTCGCCCGTGGGCGTGCTGTGATAGGCCGCGTCGTAGATGACCACCTGGAAGGTCTCCGTTGCCTCGGAGTCGCGGTGCCGGACATCGTCGTATTCGATGATGTAGCGGTGCTCGTAGGGGTCGAACCAGACGTAGACGTCGCCGCCCGCGGACGGGTCCAGGTCGTCCCAGAACGGTGCGAACATGCCGGCGGGTCCGTCGAGGGAGGGGATGCCGGAGTTCGTGCTCCAGCTTCCGTTGGGCGGATACACCGACACGAACCCGTTGGATGAGACCCACAGATACTGGCGGACCTGACCGTAGGACCAGATGTTGAACGGAGCGGCAAGCTCCGCAACGCCGTTGTCCGAATCGCTTACGTCGTCGAGCCTCAGGCCCTGACCAGGCTGCGCGATCTCCGCCCACTCGAACCTCGGGGCCGCGGCATAGAGCGTGTCGCTCGAGTCGTAGGCGTAGTAGCCGTAGTTGTCGGGACCGGTGGGGTGAAGCGGCGCCACCTCAGCGATGGCGAGGCCCAGCGCCAGGGTCTCCGCGTAGGCATAGGTCGGTGCGTCGGCGGAGACGCGCAGGAAGAGCTTCGCGTCGCTGGGGTCGGCGTCGGGCGCCACGGACACGATGAACGGAGCGCCGCCGTTCGCGCTCTGCGCTCCCGCGGCGACATCGGGGAAGGCCGCGGAGGCCGATGTCACGTTGATGCGGGAGGTTCTGCTTGAAAGGACACCTGTGATGTTGGTCAGACCGGAGCCGGCGTCGCATTCCAGGGCCACTTCGATGCCGACCACCTCGCCGGGTTCCAGGCAGCCGTCTCCGTCACCGCCGGGAGAGCTGTCGTCCCCGAGGACGTAGGACACCGCCAGATCGCCCGAGACCGTCGTGAGGGGCGCCAGCACAACGATGTCCGTCGACTCCCCGTAGCAGATCCGTAGCACGAGCGGCAGGTCGTAGCCTCCCGGCCAGTCGTTATCGACGGACACGAGGAAGTCCTGCAGTCCCCACGCCGTCGAGTCGGGCGCGATGCTTCCGAATAGCACGAGGCTGTCTGTGACCGAAGCGTGGTCGTCCGGGCAGCGCAGCCGCGCCTCGACCGACGGCGCCGGCAGGTCCCCGAGGTTGGAGAGGCCCAGCGACAGGTGCACCGATTCGCCCGGGCTCGCGAGGCCATCGCCGTTGCCTCCCGATGAATCGTCGACGGACCTTTCAGCGGGCGCGACGTAGGGACCGCCGGCGAGCACACGGACAGAGCCTCTGAAAGGGTGCGAGTTCTTGGCCGTGACACTGAGATCGAGCGTGCACGGCGAGACCAGCGCCAGCGGGAGCACCGACAGCCCCGCGTCGTCCGTCACGCCGCGTGACGACACGTCCGGCATGCGGTCGAGCGTGACCACCGCCCCCTCAAGGGGTCCGTCATCAGATGTCACGCGGACCTCGAACGAGTCGGAGGAGAACGAGATGATCGTGTCGTACTCGACGGTGAGTGGTGAGGGAAGCGCCGTCCACACGGACAGCTCCGGGTCGCCCAGGAGGTTCCACCCCTCGTACTCCTCCCGATTATCGAGGTGAAGATAGAGATTGAGCTTTGCCGCCGCACAGGCCTCGCCCAGCGTGCGCCCCGGGCCGAATGCCCCGGCGAAGAAGCCCTCGTCGACGTAGCCTCGCATTACGGAGAGATCGAAGCTCGCCCCGGCCGTGCTGGTGCCGAAGAAGGCGGCGGCCCCACGTGGCTCCACCTCGTTGCCGGCCCGCAGGAAGGCCTCGCAGATGGCGATGTCCTCGTAGTAGTTGCCGCTCAGGCAGGTGGCGGAGACGACGATCGGTAGCTTCCATCCGCACTCGACATACCCGGGCCAGATGTTGAACGGCGCCGCCCAGTAGTCCCCGGACACGCCCCTGTAGTTGACGAAGCCCCTGCCCGCGCTGAGCGACTCTATGACCTGGTTGGCCGTGACGTGTTCCCCCTGGAAGAGTGTGTCGATGGGTGAGAAGCCCGCTTCCTCCATCAGGTCGTATGCGAACCACGTGTTCGCGTAGTAGATCTCGTCGGATTCGTCGCCGTCCTCCCGGAGCAGGAGCGTCGCGCTCAGGGGCCAGTCGGAGTCCCCGTGTATCCACGGCCTGTCGTAGCTCAGGGTCTTGGCGATCATCGTCCTGCACTGGCTCGCGTTCTCGGCGGGGAGTCGCCCCACGAGGATGTCCAGCAGATAGTCGTCTCCGTCGACGTGCGCAAAGTAGTTGTCGGTCTTCGGCGTGCCGCCGCCCGTGGGGACGAGTTCGGTGTCGCCCAGGAACAGAACGAACTCGGGCGGGATGTCCCACGTGTAGTACGCGTCGTCTATGTATTCCTTCAGCTCGTACCTGCTCCACACGCCACCGGGCGGCGTTACCACCATCGGCAGGAGTCCTTTGGTCGCCTTCCACGCAACGAGCGAGTCCGCCTCTCCGGCCAGCGTCGCGTCTGTGATAATGAGATAACGGGAGCCGACGAGTTCCCGGTCGTCTCTGCCGGCCAGACCACCATTTGAGCCCGGGTCGTCTCCGGGGCCCCCGCGGGTTCCGTGACCGTCGCCTTCCGTCGCCTCCGCGTTCTCATCGTCGGCGCTGTAGTTCATGATCATGCTCTCGTAGATCCGGCGGAAGGCGGGGGAGTGCATGCGATGACGTGTCGGTCGCTCGTTGACGCCCGGAGCCGAGGTTGTCGTGACCGCTACGGTCGCCGCGCCGGCCGTGAAGCCCGGCGGAAGTGACAACCCGGCGGGGGTGAACGTCACCCTGACGATCCTCAGGTCGCGCATGATGGCCGGGCTTGAGATGGTCACGGCATCTTCCGCGTCCACGTCGGCGCGCGTCGTCACAGGTGTGCCGTCGGGACCGAGGAGTTCGAGGTCCGTCACCACGGCCTCGACCGCGCCCTCGTCCGGCACGCGGATGAGCGTCGAGACCTCGTGCCGACCGGCATCGGCCGTGAAGCGGATCACCGTTCGGCCGCGCGATTCGGAGACAAGCTCGACGGCCGGCCGGTCCTGTGCAGGCGGATTGGCGGAACGCGCACCTGCAGATGATCGCGGGTTCACGCCGGCCATGAGGGGCAGGCAGAGCGTGGCCATGAGGGGCAGGCAGAGCGTGGCGGCAAGCGCCGTGGCGACCAGACGTCGCATTACTTCCTCCGTGTCCCGGCTATGGCGGGTACGCAGTGTACGCAGGGAAGGGCGACCTGATTGTCCCATCAGTTTGGACGCGGGTCAAGCGGCGGGGGTTTAGGCGCGATTTGGCGCGCACGTTGCCGTACGTGCGTCGCGGACCGGCAAGTGAGATCCTGCACAGCCCGCGACACTGCGGTCAGCCGCAGCCGTGTTTCAGCGGGGCTAGACCATATGGAACGATCGAGCCCGACCGTTCCATATCAGCGCAGCAGCACGACCTTCCGCGACGCGCGGTCCGCGCCCGCCTCGAGCCTGACGAAGTAGACACCGCTGGCGACGCGGTTGCCCCGTTCGTCGGTGCCGTCCCATGGCACCAGGTGCTCGCCCGCCGGCAGCGGCGCATCGACCAGCGTCTTCACCAGGCGTCCCGCCGGGCTGTAGACGCGCGCCACGACCC
>DAOWCM010000295.1 GCA_030639555.1 Candidatus Eiseniibacteriota bacterium
GACCAAGGTCCCGCTGTTCTCAGACTTCTCGAGGGTCTTCACCGAGGGCCAGACGTTCGGCCACATATTCCTCCTGTCGATCGACAAAGGGGCCGTCGAGCGCTTCGTCGCCGGACTCGAGGAGATAGTCGGCGACCTCGCGGAGGAAGGCCGGGGCATCGTCGTGACGTTCCCGCTCGACTACGTCAAGGGAATGCCCAGCAAGCTGGAGTTCTAGGCGACGCGGCCGGGGCGGGACTACGGAGGGAGCTTCGTTTCCATGGCGCACGAGGCGCGGGCCTTCGGCGATGACCACGGGAGGTCGCGTGCGCACTTGCCGAAATGAACACCACGTGGTATAATGGGTGCACGCGTTTCCGCACTCCCCCCCTACCAGATGGAAGGAGCGCACACTTGCGCCTCACGGTCGCCGCATGTCTCAGCTGCCTGCTGGCTGTCTCCAGTTCAACGGCCGCCCCGAAACACACAGAAGACACCGCGCACGTGCCGGCCCCTCCCACCAGGGACAGGGCATTCCTGCTGTGGCACGATGACAACGAGAGCGGCGGGACAGGCTGGACGCACGGCGATAACACAGCCACGGCGACTCCGCGCTTCCACGTGGACACCTACTACGCCTGGCCGGGCGGCACCTACTCGTACTGGTGCGGTGAGTTCAACCCCGACTTCACCAGCGGGGACGGCTACGGCAACGGCTGGGACGAACGGCTCCTGCTGCCGTGGTTGGACCTGAGCAGTCCGCCGGCGGTCTATCCGGTGCTCACGTTCAGGTACAGACACGACTCCGAGCCAGACTACGATTACACCTACGTTCAGGCCGAGAGCACGGGCTACTACGTCAACCTCAACCGTGGCTACGACGGCCTGAGCGGCGGCTGGCAGGACCTCGGCGTCTACGGCTACGTGCTCCTCAACTACGACAGCCCGCTCGAAGTGCGCTTCCGCTTCATCTCAGATGCCGCGTACTCCGATGAGGACGCGGTCTACGATTCGGACGGCGGCGCGTTCCACGTCGACGATATTCAGGTCTTCGACTACTACGGCGGCCACGTGTACTTCTTCGACGACGTCGAGGACGGGGTCGGGCAGTGCATGCCCGCGGTACCTCAGGCCGCGGGGGACTACTGGCATCTCGTTGAGAAGCGATGCTCGGCGTCCTCGGACCCGCATTGCTGGTGGTGCGGTGACGACGCGGACACGACGCTCATCCCACCCGGGCTCGACAACTGGCTGATGACGCCCATCGTCGATCTCGCCGGCGCGTTCGCGACCACGCTGCGCTTCATCCTCCACGCCGAGGTCCCGATGGTAGACGACGACCACTGGACCGAGGAAGTCACGATGGACGGTGGCGACACGTGGTATCACTCCGGCACCTACTGGGGCGACTACGGGTCGTGCGCGGGGTGGAGCTTCAGGGCGATATTCATCGGCATCGACCTCGTACCCTACCATGCACCGGACAACAGGTTCGCATTCCGCCTGACCATGCACACGACCGACAACGGATGCGGTCCGGGAGCGGGCGGCGGCGCGGGCCTCGTGCTGGACGACGTGTACCTGGAGGGGTACGTGTCGCCGGTCGAGCAGAGCAGCTGGGGCCGGCTGAAGGCGATGTTCAGGTAGCAGCTGTAATGAGCAGCTCAAGGAGGCAACAATGAGATCGGCTGTTGTGTTCTTGTGTGTGGCCACCCTTCTGTTTCCTACCCTCGGCTCAGCTTCAACAAGTGACATTCGTGACGCGCGACCGTCCTCCACGATGTTGTCCCCAAGGCACTCGCGGTACAATGTGATGTTCTGGTACGATGACGTGGAGAGCGGCGAGAATGGTTGGACGCACAGCGACCTGACCGCCGACGTCGAACCACGATTCCACGTCGACTCCTACTACGCACATCCGAGCGGTTCCTACTCTTACTGGTGCGGTACGCTGGACCCCTCCTACGCCGGCGGAGACGGCTACGGGAACGCGTGGGATCATCGACTCGAGCTTCCACCCATCCACCTCGGTGGGTCACCGGTGGAGGATGTGTCCTGGGGCAAACTGAAGGCCATGTTCAGGCCGGACTCCGACACCACGCCAGGTCGCAATCAGCGGAACCCCGTTTTCCCGATCCTCACGTTCGCCTATCGCCACGACTCTGAACTCGTCTACGACTTCACGTGGGTACAGGCGGACAGCGGCGGCACGTGGGTCAATCTGAACAGCGGCTACACCGGCTCGAGTGGCGGCTGGCAGGACTGCGGTGACAGCGGATTCAGTCTGTCCGGGTTCGGAGATCCGGTGCGTGTGCGATTCCGGTTCATATCGGACGGTGCGTGGTCTGACGAGGACGGCCTCTACGTCTCCGACGGCGGCGCATTCCAGGTGGACAACATCAGGGTGTTCGACTTCGCGACCGGCGAGGTGTACTTCTACGACGACTGCGAGGACGGTTTCGGTCTCTGCACGCCCACCGTCCCTCCGGCGGGGGGAGACTGGTGGCACATCATTGACCGCGCGTGCCCGGCCTTCTCGGATCCGCACTCGTGGTGGTGCGGGGACGACGCGGACACGAGCCTTGTGCCGCCTGGGCTCCACAACGAGTTGTCTACCCCGGTGGTCCCATTCTACGCCTGGTCGTGCACGGTTCACTTCGCGATGCACTTCGCGGTGCCGACCGTGGATAACGACTTCGTGATGTACCAGGGAACTTGCGATGGCGAGAGCTACTACGACATCAGGTCGTATTGGGGCGACTTCGGTGTGTGCGACGGTTGGGGTGCCACGGCCCTGAACATCGGCTACGACATCGGTCAGTTCACGGCGCCTCCGATTACAGCAGGTGGATTCAGATTCATCTTCCACACCACGGACAACGGTTGCGGCCCCGGCGCAGCCGGGGATGCAGGCGTCATGATAGATGATATCTGGATGGAGGGGTGGGCACTTCATTAGGGACCGCAGAGAGCCCGAAGAAAGACCACGACAGGATCCGGCGCCACGGAGGGGCCGGGCCGTCAAGCAAGGGGGGACTTGTGTCCAGATGCGGAAGCGTAATCGCGGGTATCGTGCTCGTGTCACTCGTGGCGGCACCGGCAGTGTGGGCGACGCCCACTGAAACCATTCATCTCCTCACCCACCCCTTCAACCCGGCGGATGGCGAGCCCGCAATCGACAGCTGGCTGAAGGCAGAGTCGCCGGCGCCGGAGGAATCCGGGTACTACCTCGTGCAGCTTGCGGGAGCCTCGACGCCCGAACGCAAGGCCGCGGTGGAAGCGCTCGGCGGCGAGCTCATCGCCTACGTGCCGGACGACACGTGGATCACGAGGATCGAGGGAAGCCGGTCGATGTCGCTGCTCGCCTCGCCGGAGGTGGCGTGGGTGGGCGCGTTCCACCCGGCTTACAAGATCTCTCCCA
>DAOWCM010000010.1 GCA_030639555.1 Candidatus Eiseniibacteriota bacterium
ATGTTCCTGGCCATCAACATTGGCGCCAGCGGAACCGCCCCCGCGTTTTCGGCCGCGTACGGAGCCAACCTCATCCGCCGCGAGCGCATCGCCGGCGTGTTCGGCATCTTCGTCCTCGCGGGCGCTCTCATCGCGGGCAAGAAGGTCGCCATGACGATCAGCCGGGGCATCCTCCCCGAGGATGTCATGGGACTCACACTGACAACCATCGTCCTCGTGTCGGTGGCGTTGTCCCTGCTGATGGCCAACCTGTTGAGAGTCCCGCAGTCGACGAGCCAGGCGACCATCGCCGCCCTCGTGGGACCGGCAGTCTACTACGACGTCCTGAAAGCTCACAGGCTTCTGTTCGAGGTCATTCCCACGTGGCTCCTGCTACCGGTCGCGTCGTTCTTCCTGACGCTCGCCATAGGGAAGCTCCTCTACACTCCACTCAACAAACGACTGACGAACGGGTTCTCGCGGGCTGCCGGCCACCCGTCTATCAAGATCGCTGTCCTCGCGGCGTCGTGCTACGTGGCGTTCGCCATTGGCTCGAACAACGTCGCGAACGCGGCGGGGCCGATCATCGCCATGGCCATGAAGAGCATCGGCACACCCTCAGAAGCGACGGCTCTCGTGATCATGATCTTCGCCACGCTTCTCATTGCCCCCTGCTTCGCAATAGGCAGCTCGCTCATGGGCGGAAGGGTGCTCGAGACGACGGGCCGTGAGATCGTCGAGTTCGGTCCGCTCGGAGCCGTGCTCGTAGCTGTCGTAACCGCGACGCTCCTTCTGGTCGCATCGGTGTCCCGAGGCATCCCGACGTCGCTCGTCCAGATGAACACCGCCGCGATCATGGCACTGGCCGTGACAAAGGAAGGGTGGCGGTTCGTCGCGTCGCGGACGTCCGTCCGCAAGCTGCTGGTCGTTTGGATCGTCGCGCCGCTGATGGCTCTGGGAATATCCTTCGGCCTGACCGCCCTGGCAGAGACGCTCGGACTCATGACACCGTAGCCGCGCGACTCAGATCCAGTCGATGGTCGTGTGGAACTCGAAGGGAAGGCTCACCCGGAGCACTACATGCACGAACGTGTTGTGAATGGAGACGTTGAACCCCGGGTGCCAGCTGCCGTCCACGATGGCCGCGGAGGTCCCGAAGGGGAAGGTCATAGTACCCACGGCACGTCCGTCGAGGAAGAGCTCCACGATTCGGTCGCGGACGCGCGCGGTCACATCCGGATGGACGTGGAAGAACCACTCCAGCAGGTGTTCGCCAACACCCTCGATGTTGTCGATGATCTCAACGCTGCTGTCTGCTACACGCATCTTGCGATAGTGCCGCGGCCTGCCCGGAAGGAATCGGTAGCCCGTGTGTTCCGCGTACGCCCAACCATCGCGTTCGCCCGCCTCTGACACGCGTGCGCGCCGGCCGCAGCGGTGCGACGCCCACAGTTCGCTCTGCTCTTCCTCGTCGATGCGCACCGTGTTGTGCGCGGCGGTCTGGCGCTGCTCCAGGCGCTCGGGCCCGGGTTCGTAGGTCGACACGCCGGAGTTGACGAAGAACCTCCGGCCATCGCGAGACAGCTCGAAGCTGAGCGACTCGCTGTGAGCGTGTCCGGGCTGGTATCGTGGCTGTGGCGCGCCTGCGTCGAAGACGGCAACGGTGCGGCCGTCCGCCGACGATAGGCGGAAGAAGCCGGTGTCCCTGAGCCGGTGCACGCCCCTGAACTCCCTCCGCTCTGAAGCGAGCCCCAGTCTTTCGACGTAGTCGACGAGATCATCACGCGTGGCGGCGGCCCCGAACGTCGTGTCGTTAAAGAAGGACATCCCGCCGTCCGGGTGGGTCATAGCCTCGAGCCATTCCAGCATCGCGAGGGCCTTGCCCTTCAGTCGAGGACGCGCATCACGCCACTCGCGGGGGACTCCCTCGGGGAAGACGTCCCACAGGTTCAGCACGTCCAGAAGCTGCTCCAGCACGACCGCGTGGTACGTAGGAGAGCGCTCGTAATGCCCGCCGTCGTCGCGCACCTGCTCCTCCAGCTCGTGAAAGAGAAGTGCTACTCCCCTGTTCGCCCAGCGGTCGCCCTCCTCCCCTCCGAAGAAGAGGCCACCGATGGTCAGCGCCACGGCGTTGGCCATGACATGATTGGCCGCGATGTCGAACTCAACGCGGCGCTCGAGGAAGCGGAGTTGTGAGGCCAGGCTGTCGAGGATCCGGTCGCCAGGCAAGCCAGGGCCCGGTGCGCCGGCGAGCGAGCCGGCCCCCCCGTTCTCGAGCAGCAGCACCCACTTGATCCAGTTGACCACGCGGATGGAGATAGGATACGGGTCCCACGTGTCCGGCGTGCCGGGCGGGTTCGCATCAATCCAGGAGTCGACGAGACTTGCGGCCTGCCTGGCGCTAAGACGACCGACCCGGCCCCCGCCGCCGGGGCGCTCGTCGCCGCCCGTCGCACACTGCGGCAGGTCCGCGAAGTAGTTGAGCGTGTAGACCCACAGCAGCGGCACGTCGGACGGCCGCCAGTCCATGCCGCCGGCGAACTCGCGGTCGATGTTGAGCAGACGAATGCGGGCTGGAGTGAGCCAACCGTCCTCACGGGTGATCGGTCGCAGCAGAGAGGCCGAGGGGGCGCGTCGGGCCGGGGCCGGCTCCGAGCTCGGGCGCGGCCTCACCACGCGCCGCGCCACGCGCGTCCATACCTGGCGCGGGCGGAGATGCACTACTGTTCGGAAGTAGCGCCCGACAGCACTCATACCCCGGGGCCCCTTTCCAGCAGCTTGAGCTTCCCGCGCTCTGTGAGCGGGATGTCGTCGACCACCTCGACGGACATGTCCAGCTCGTCCCCTACCTTCGCGCGGTAGGCCTCCAGAATGGCGGCCTCGTCGGCCTCGGAGAACCCCGGAGTCGTCATCACTCTGAGAACGCAGCGTCCGGGTGCATCCTGGTAGTACTGGTATCGCGCGACGTGCGAGAAGATCTCACCGTGCATGTTGAGCGCCGCGATCGACATCCTCGCGCCCGACCTGCCCTCCAGCATGTCCTGCTTCCATCTTCCTTCGATGTCCGTGAAGCGGTCCCAGTGCCTGCCGCAATCGCAGTAGAATTCGGCGAGGGTCGCGAAGTCGCCCGTGCGATAGCGCACCAGGGGCAGCGACCTGTTCAGGAGTCCGGTGCCGACGAGCTCGCCTCGCTCGCCCGGGCTGCGGCACGTCGAGCCGTCTTCAGCGACGATCTCCACGATGCCATAGTCGGGCGTGTGGTGGTGGACGTCGCTCACCTCGCACGGGCCGGAGATGATAAGCCGCTCAGCGTGGCCGTATGTCGGAAAGACACGGGCGTCGAAGGCCTGCCCTATCCGCTCCGCCTGCGCGGGCGAGCACGCTTCCGACCCAAGCATCACGGCGCGCACTCGCTTGAACAGGCGGGTGAGGTCGTTCCGCAGAACGTACTTCGCGAGCAGGTCTATGCCGGAGGGATACCCCTGGAAGTAACTGGGATCGTAGCGAACCAGCTCGTCGACGTAGAGCTTGAGCGTGCTCTCGCTCATGTGGAACGGCGAGAACTGAAGCTCGTTGTAGATGGGGTTCGGCTGCCAGTAAATACCGGGCCTCAGGTTCGGGAACGGGACGCCGCGGAACGTGGCCTTTCGGCAGCGCGGCGTGTACCCGACGCGATTCCAGAGGCGATGGACGAACGCGGTCTCGACAGATTGTGACGCGTCGTCCACGAGGAGATGGAGCTGGTTGCCGCTCGTTCCCCCGGTCGTGATCTCGTAGTGCGGGATCTTCTCGAGATCGCGCGGCAGGTAGCGGCGCATGTCGTCCTGAAGCGCGGACTTGTCGACGACAGGGAACTCACGCAGGGCCTCGAGTGGCTTGAGGCGCTCGACAGCGGACCGGAGCGAGCGGTACACGGGGACCTGGTCGGTGACGAAGGCGAGCGTCTCACCCAACGTCCTCTCCTGATACGCAAGCACGTCCTCCCGAGACGCCGTTTCGAACGCGCCGTGCCGCGCCATCACCTCACGGTAGGCCCGCCCGGCGATCCAGGAGAACGGGATGAGGTTGACCGCACGGGTCAGCCCGAGGGGAAGCGACTCATAAACGCGACGTTTGAGCGGAAAAGACACTTTGTCACCTCAGGGGCAGGCGATCCGGATGCGCCTGCGGCTCGGCACCGGCGCGGGTCAGCCAGCGACTTTGCGCCTTGTCTCGGATCGAAACGCGTCTCAGCCGCGAGGGTGCGGTGGCGCGGAACGCGCCGCCGCAGGCGGCCCCCTTGCAGGTTACGTGACACCAAACCTCGTCGGCTGCATACGGTAGTCTGGGCTCTCACGCAGTGCGCTATCTTCTCCTGGCGACAGCAACGACTGTCTGCGGTCGGCCGAGCTTCGGCGCAATTCGCCCGATTCGATACCGCAGGAGATACTTCGCGTACTGCTCACCACGCTTGGTGAGCGCTCTCGGCCTGAGTCCGCGGGCGGACTGGTGCGATTTGTCCACGCCGGAATCTGCGTGCTCCGCTGCAGCAGCCGGGCGACTGCTTGACGAATCCGCCGCAGGTAGCCACGTCTTGAACACAGTGAGCACCCGGGACGCCGCGAGCTGCGGGAGTATTGAATAGGCGTAGGTGCGTGTCAGTTCGAACCCGGTCCGTTCCAACAGTTGACGTATGCTGCGAAGGCCGAAGAAGAACAGATGGTCAGGATACTGGAAGGATGGGATGCACCTGAAGTAGCTCTCGCCGACATCAGCCAGGTTGCCTGTCTCGAACACCAATACGCCGCCCTCCTTCAGGGCGCGATGCATAGCAGTGAACTCGGCAAGCGGGTCGAAGAAGTGGCTGAGAACGTCGCAGTGGTAGATGACATCGAATCGCTTCCCGCCAAAGGAGGCCTCTCGCAGCGGCGACTCCTCACACGGGATGCCGAGCTCCTCCCTGATGAATCGAGCCTGTATCGGATTCGGCTCGATGCCATGTGGCGAGAAACCCCTGTTGCGGGCTTCATCCAAGAAATGGCCCCCTCCGCAACCTAGCTCCAGAATGTCCCTTCCCTCTGCAAAGGACGAGACTATCGCGAGATTGTGCCTGGCGCGAAGCCGTCTGGAGTACCCCGTCGAGATGTGCGACTCGGCACACACATGTGCGCAGTCACTTGCATAGATACCCAGCACATCGTCACGGGAAGGCCGCGGCGATACGTAGATCAGACCGCACTGACAGCAACGTCTACCAGTGAATCCATTCTCGTGGATTGCGATCTCGTCGTTGTGTCTGCCGCACAGAATGCACGCCACATCTTCCATGAACGCCCCATCTCGTGAGAGCCGGCTAGCTCCGCGTTAGACTGCGACAGTACTCCAGGAATTTCTCCTGCCAGACTTCGTCGGAGAACTGCTCGCGGATCCTTCGGACTCCCTCGCGCAGCCGCGCGTATAACCCCTTGTCTTCCACGAGTGACAGCATGGCATCATGAAGGGCGCCCGCATCACGCGGATCCACGAGCAGGCCGGTGACACCCTCGTCGACGAGCTCCGGTATGGCCCTCCACCTGGTCGACACAACCGGGAGCCCGGCAGCGTAGGCCTCGAGAATGACGCCGGGGTAGCCCTCCCCCCCGTAGTAGCTCGGCAGCACCAATGCGTCGTGCGCCACCAGAACACCGTGGACATCCCCGGGGCGAACAGCCCCCCGGTAGTAGACCCGCTCCAGACCCGCAAACTCGTCTTCGGCTATGTCGAAGCCAAGGATCCCGTAGACGTCCACCGACAAACCGCTGGGCAGGCGCTCCCCCGCTGCCAGAAGCTCGCGGACGCCCTTGCCGCTGTGAATCTGCCCGAGGAAGACGAATCTGCGACAGTCCCGAGCACCCGTTCCCGTCAGCTTCGGCATGGCCCTGCTGTTAGGTAGCCACTCCGCAGAAAGGCCGGTTGCCCTCCCGCGCTCGACGAGATCCAACGTCTCGGCAAGATACAGGTCGGCCCGGCGCAGAGCCCAGAGTGCGCACGCGCGACGTACCGGACCGTATTCCAGGAAGTCACTCCCCCCGAACTTACGAATGATGAGCGGGATCCTGCTGCGGCGTGCCGCGCATACGGCGAGCGGCCCCAGCAGATGCAGCCCGGTCGTGGAGACGTGGAGCGCCGCGACGTCCGCGCCTCGCATCCCGCGGAATACGCTCCAAGCCAGTCTCAGAAGCCTGAGCGGCCCCGCCGCTCCGCTTCCTCTCACGCCAACCGTATTCACCACTGTCACCGTGATGCCCGGGCGGTCCCCGAGCGCTTCAACGAGGGATCTGAACAGGACGGTTGTCCCTCCCACCGGCGGGGGCTCGGGGCCGATCATCAATATCCGGATGGGGCTCCCTCGGGTGGCTTGGCTCACGGCGCTCCTCCGCCTCCGCGGCACCTTAGCCCGATGCGGCTCGACACTGCCGCTACCGTACGCTCCGCGTTCTTTCTCCACGTGTACTCGCTGCAGACAAGCGCTCGCCCGCGAGACCCCAAGCTCAAGCAGAGCTCACGGTCGCCTAGCAAACGGCGGAGGCACCCCGTCAGCTCCTGATGGTCGCCGGGACGGAACAGCAGGGCGTGTTCCTCGTGCGTGACAACCTCTCTCAGAACAGGAATGTCGGGGAGCACCACCGGTCTGCCCGAAGCCAGGTACTCAAACAGCTTCATTGGTGAACCGTAGTCGTTCGAGTGCGCCAGCACCAGCACCCTTGACCGACGCATGAGGTTCTGGACGCTCGCGTGGTCCACTGGTCCCAGGAACTCCACTCTGTCCGCGACACCCAGTTCATCCGTCCTCGCACGTAGGGACGCCGTCGCGCCCCGTCCGGCAAGGAGCATTCGCGTATCATCCTCCAAACCAGCAAGGGCGTCGATAAGCAGCTCTACCCGCTGCCACCGCTTGAAGTTACCAACGAAGAGAATCCCGGAGGTCTGCTCTTCCGGTACACGTTCCCCGTCCGGCTCACAGTTGCAGCCGTTGTGCACCGCGAACACGCGGGTGGCATCCAGCCCGGACTCGAGCAGGCGAGCACGCATCACGTCAGATACGGTGATTACGACATCCGCCCGCCTGAGCGCTGCCGTCTCGCAGCGACGAGCCGCGCGGAGCAGAAAGCTCGGCCCGCGTGACAGAAGGTGCGTCTCTTCGCGCAACGTGGCGTTGACCTCCACAACGAATCGACGGCGCACGAGCGCGAGAAGGAAGTAGGAAGGCGAGAGGTCGTAGTAGTGCCTGATGTAGGGAATGTGGTCGGAGGTCAAACACGAGAGGAAGACGGCCCACGGAAGCAAGAGCTCGGAAATCGCACCGAGCAGAGGACCCACAACGGGAACGCCTCGCCGGCGCAACAGAAACTCCAACATACCGAACCGAACGATGACGGCCCTGCACCCGAGCTCTCTCATCCCGCCGGCTGTCTCATTCAGGTGTATCCACGGTGCCGCCAGCTCATCCAGCGCCACGGATGGATGCGCGACGAACCGCAGTCCACCAACGGGTGTGACCTTATGGACGCTCATTCGCACCTCGGGCTAGAGTGACGAGAATCGCTCCCGAGATAGGAATCAGCTCGTTCGAGGACAGATCACCGCTCATTTGCGCATTCGCCACAGCGAAGGCGTACAGCGCCAGAGCAGTCGCGACCAAACCCCTCCAGGCTCTCCCTTGTTCTGCGGCGCCTCCGGCGAACTGTCGCCGCAGCGCCACGAGCGGGGCCACAATAACCACCACGAGCAATGCGAGCCCGACCACCCCTCCTTCATAGAGAGTCTCAATCAGGACGTTGTGCGGATAGTCCCTGACGTCCGCACTCCGGGAAAGATGTGAGAACGCGCCCGTCCCATAGCCAAAGATCATGTTGAGGACTGAACCCCTACCAAACCCGTCGAGCGCCAGCTCCCAGGACTCCATCCTTCGACCCAGGGAGGCGGCCCCGGTCCCCAGGATGCGTCCACCAATGATGTCGTGCTCGGAGAACATCGGGGCCACAGAGGAGAGTACCAGGATGACCAGCACTAGCATTGCAATCGTGGCGACCCGCGTCTTCGTCCCACCTCGAGCAAACGCGAATACGGCCGCTGCGAGGACGACCCCGACTATCGGGGCCTTCGACCCAGTCGCGAGCATGTAGGCGAACATCACGGGGATCGCCGGGATCGCCAAGAACGACAGTTTCCCCACCGGCCTGTCCGTGAGATACCAGATCATGACGAGGATTGAGACGCCCATCCCTCGCGCCAGCCAGATGGGATTGCCGGTGTCGCCCAGACTGAGACGGAAGAACAGGTTTGCGCTCGCCAGGATGCCGAACGGGTGGCCCTCGGAGAGCCACAGAATGAGAACGTAGGCGATCCCTCCCACACCTATTCCTACCAGGAACAGGTGCACAAGCCGCTGCGTCCGAAAGACATTGAAAAGGGCGACAGAGAAGAGACCCCAGGAGAACGACATCAGGAGCAGCTTGACGGCGCCGTGGACAGGGGAGCGCGAGTGCAGCAGTCCAACGAGCAGGAGGAGCAGCAGCGCGAGGGAAGCTCGGTGGAACGACGTAAGCTCGATGTTTCGACGGGTAGCCACAGAGTACACGACGGCGTAGGAGAAGAGCAGAAACGCCGGCGCGGAGCGTATAAAGTGCACTCCGAAAGCAGCTGAGAGAGCGGGCCCGAGAACCAGCAGGAGACCAACTATGACGGCGGTGGTGGACAAGTACCTGTCACTGGAGAGCCGCATCCAAGTCAACGTTCGCCCCTGTAGCCACGTGCGCCAGAGAAACCTCCCGCACGGACCTCCCACCTCATGGAGAGGTAAGAGGCCACAAGCACACCGAGAACAAACGCGACCACGGCCATCAGCTTGCGGTTAGGGCGGATGTGCTTCTCGGGCGGAACAGCCTTGTCAAGCACGCGAAAACCGTACTCCTCCTTGATGTTGGCAACCATCATGCGTTGCATCTGCGTCTCCACAAGCCGGTAGATGGTCGCGCGAACCTCGCCAACGTTCGTTCTCTGCAGCTCGCGCGTCAGGAAATCGAGACTCCTCTTGCCTTCGGTGATGGCCCTGCTCTGGAGGTGTCGGTTGACCAGCGCTATCATCTTATTGGCCCAAGCAGCCGCGAGCACGGGGTCCTTCCACTCGATGGACAAGGTCACGAGGCCTGACGTGTAGCTGTCTTCAATACCCCTGACCGAACAGTCGAACTTCTCGTAGGCGAGCCAGACCGTGGGGGTGTCCTGTCCCGCTCGCGCGCGCCAGGACTTCGCCTTCCGATCCCACTGGTCCTCGTAGAGGATGGGTAGGAGTCCCTCCTCACGGATGAACTCGCTCGTGAACTCACGCGATCTCAGGATTGCGACCGCTTCGGTGCGCTCTTGGTCATATGAGTCGAAACCGGCGTTGCGCATCAGCTCGGCGAACTCGGTGGGCATGATGGAGAGCGGCCCGGGGGCCGCCGTGGTCACGGGAGCCAAGAGAATCTCCGCCCGGTAGACAGGAGTGACTACAAAGGCTGTCAGTACGCCAACTGCGACGAAGCCCACGACCGTCGCGCCTGCCTTCCACTTGTGCACCCAGAGGGCGCGGATGAGATCGGGCAACTTGAACCCCCGAGGGTCCTGCATCATCTCAATTCCCCCAGACGGTGTGGACGCTTGCCGCGGCGATGCCGAGCTGATACAGCACCTGGCTGATGTCGATGAGGAACTGCATCCCCGCGAACCGGTCGAGGTTCTCCGGAACGATGACGGTGTCACCCGGTTCGATTCGGACACGCCGGCCCCTATCGACGGACCCGTCCGCCTTCACTACGTATGTCGCTCCGGAGTCCGCGAACCGCGTGAAGCCGCCCGCCAAGTCGATGTAGTAGCCGGCGCGCTTGCTCCCTTCGTGGTGGAATGCGGTGGGGTTGCTCACCTGACCCATCACCACGACGAAGTCGGGCTTCTTCGGAACGTGGAGCCCGTCCCCGTCGATCAGGACGATGTCGTTGTCCGTTCCTCTCAGCGCGGCGGCGGCGTCCAGTCGTATGACCATACGCCCCGTGGGCACGGTTTGCCGCAGCTCGGTGAGCAGTTGAGCGCCCGCCTCCAACGCAGCCTGTCGCTGCGCTGCTTCGGAGGAACTCACGGCGCGCGTGGGCGGAACCGATAACCGGCTCAGGTCAGCCTCCAGCTGGTCGGCCAGCCGGAATAGCTGCTCCTGCTGGAGTTTGCGAATCCCCTCCCGCTGGAAACTCGCTGCTCTGAGGCACGCACCGTCCAGGAACCCCCCGAACCGCTCGATAACGTTGCTGAGCCGCTCGCCCCCCTCTATCGGATAGCTACCCGGGAACGCCACCTCGCCAGATACCCGGACAATCTCATCCCCGCGCCAGTTGGTAATCCGACGGATCAGGAGCCGGTCGTGCGGCTCAAGCGGAATGTCCGCTTCGATCGATCCGGACAGGACGTCGCCCAGCGAAATCACCACGTGGTGCAGCTCCCTGCGCTCGCCGTCAACGACCTCGTAGCGGGTTAGCTCCGCCCCGTGCTTGTACGCCGTCTCCTTGAGATTGCCTCCCGCGAAGATGAGGTCGCTCACGCGCATTCCTTTGGAAAGAGGGAACGTCCCGGGGTCGTTGACCTCACCAAGTACCTGGACGGTGTCTTTCTCCCTGAATTCCCACACGGAGTGCACGGCCAGCTCGTCCATGTCTCGAAGGACGATGTTCGCGCTCTCGTCCCCATCGAGGACGCGGGCGATGTCGACGGAAACCCGCTCAACGTCCATGGTGCGCGGGTCGGTGCGAAAAAGCTCAGCCTCGTCCAACCAAGCGTCTCTGGTCAGTCCCCCGGCCGCCAGGACCAGGTCCAGCACGCGCATGTCCTTCTTGTGCTCGTAGTCCCCCGGGGCCCTTACCTCGCCCCTGACAACCACACTGGGAACGTCCCTGAAGTGCGCGCGGTGAAACACGTACACCTTGTCACGAGTCTTCAGGGCCAAGTTCGCCTCTGGCACGCTGTCGAAGAGCGCGGCTCTCAAATCGAACGCCTTGTATTCGGGTTCGCGATTCAGGTCGCTCTCGCGCTCAATGAGACCGTACTCAAAGAACGTCTCTGGCAGGAGATGGTCAGGTGACGGAATCAGATCCAGCAGACGCATGTCATCGAAGTACTGCCGCTTGCCCGGTCTCACCACGTTCCCTTCGAGGAACACGGCCTGCTCCGCTCCAAGGACGACGGGGTACACCTTGACCAGGTCGCCTCCATGCAGAATCCAGCTCGCGGATTCGTCCAGAGTCATGTCGTAGATCGTGGGGCCTGTGTCCCCGATGCGCTCGAGTTGTATCAGATCCTTGAAAGCCGTCGCTCTCACGCCGCCGGCCAGCTCGATCAGCTCCCGAACGGTCAGGTCGCCCTTCATCTCGTATATTGCGGGGCGCAGCACCTCGCCCGCGACCCCTGCAAGCGCGCCCACGGTCGGTACGAAAACGACGTCGTTCGGCATCAGCCTCACGTCGTCCGACGTGTCGCCGCGGAGGAGGAGATCATAGAGGTCCATCTCGCGTATGGTCTGGCCGCTCCGCCTCAGCTGAACGCGCCTGAGGCTGCCTATCTTCTTGACCCCGCCGCATGAGAAGAGCGCGTTCGTGAGCGTCGAGAGGCCGCTTACCGTATAGCTTCCCGGGCGGAAGACATCTCCCAAGATGAAGACGCGGATCGACCGCAGGCGTCCCATTGAAACGCCGACGCTCACGCCAATCATCCGATTCTCGACCTCGCGGTGTAGCATCTCCTTCATCTCGCGGAAGGTCAGCCCGGCAACAGTTATCGGACCAAGCTCCGGGAACGAGACCATACCGTCTCTGTCGACCAAGAGGTCGACGGAGAGGTTCATCTTACCGTAGAGCTGGACGTGAACCTCGTCTCCGGGTCCGATAATGTAGTCTGAGCTCACGGGGATGTCGGTCGCGGGCGCGAACGTCGTCGGCGCCCCGGCGAAGAGCTCGTAGCCGAACTGCCGGAGGTCCTCGTCTACCTGAAGAGGCTGCGATTCAGCAAGGAAAGTCCTGAACGCCCTGCTGATTTCTGCAACCTCGCCGGTCAGAGGCTCCAGCGGTGGGGGCTTCGGAACCTTGCCCTCCGCGAGTGGGTCGGACAGCACGGATTCCCGTGTCTCTGCGCTGCTCAGTTGCGGCTCGCGCGGGACTACCAACTCGGGCGTGCTGACGTCGCGCTGGACTGCGCTGGGCGGGAGCCCGTATGCGCGGAGCATCTCAGCTCGCTCGGCAGCCGGGAGCTGCTCCAGAATGTCGAGGAGCTCGCCCCGTGGCAGCTGCGCGCCTGCGGGCGAGGGTGCGAGGCACAGTGCAAGGAAACACGCGGCAACGACAATCGCCTGACGGGCACAAGTCACGCGCCGGGAATCCATCATCAACCGCCTCCTCGGGGATGCCACGTGTACAGGCACGAGATGCGCCGAGCCAATCACACCAACGTGTGTGACTGGGAATCTGAAACTTGGTGTGCGCCCAGTGGATTCTGCTTCAAGAAACGGAAGACTGTCAATAGCGGAGTGGCGCGGGTGGTGTACCGGTTCTTGTGTAGGAAGAGCTTGAGGGGCTTGAGGTCCTGACATGGAAAGCGGGCATATCCACAAGCCTACACACTCGCCATGGGAAGGGGGATATGCCCGTGAGAGACCGAAGCCTCCCAAAACCGGTGATGGCCAAGCTCTGGACGAAAAGAAGGACCACGCGGAGAAAGCTATCAGTACCGAAGCAAGACCGATGCTCAAGGAACTCCTCGCGGGTAGGATCGAGGCTGAATTCGAGGATCTGGTATGGTGCGGCCGGTACAAGCGCTCGGAGGAGCGGCAGGACCACCGTAACGGGTTCTGGACTCGTGGGCCCGCCCCGCCGATCAGCGCCCGCGCAGTCTGTCCCGGATGACGGCGAGCACGGCGTAGTCGTGGCGGTCCAGAGAGCCTGAGAACCTGAGCCCTGCCGCATAAAGCAGGGCGAGTCCCAGCGTGAGCACCGCGACCCTTGCGATTCCTTCGATCTGCCACACCGTCTTCAACAGGTAGACGACGACACCTGCTCCCAGCGCGGCAGCGAGACTACGGAAGTAGGCGCTGCTGAAGGGGTGCAAACGGTGGAGCGCGTAGACCTCGATCAGCTCTGCGCACGCGACCACAGTCACCGCCGACGCCAAGGCTGCTGCCGCACCGAACACCCCGTGCGATGGTATCAGCATTCGCCCCAGCACGATATTAACGCCGAGCATCAGGAGCGCGTTGAGCATCGAGAAGCGCGTGTTGCCGAAAGCCTCCAGGGTCATGCCCTGCGGCCCCAGCGCGGCGACCACCGTCCTGGCTCCAGCAAGGAGCAGAAGGGCGGACACCGCGATCCTGTAGCTCTCGGGGACCAGGATCCCGAGCAGGTCGTCGCCCATGAGCAGTATCACCAGACCGACGAACGACCCGGCCACGAGCATCCATTTCGACACCCTCTTGTGGAGCTCAGTCACACCGGCTCGGTCACCGGCGGAGACGAGCCCCGCGGCCACCGGCTTGTATATCTGCACGAAAGAAGCTCTTACCAGAACTACCAGGAGTACGAGGTAGAGATACACGCGGTAGACGCCTACCTCCGATTCGGGTCTGAACGCCCCGAGCAGGAGCACGCCTACGTGCCCGGACAGCATCACCACCAGGTTGTTCACGCTGAGCGGCCAACAGTACGACACTATGCCTTTCAGGTCGATCGCCGCCGTTGGTACGCGGCCGACGGTGCTCCAGATCCGAGAGCGGAAGAACCACCACGCCAGGGCTGACGTCAGGAACAGCGCCGCGAGGTAGGCGTATATCCACCCAAGCAACCCGTAGCCCAGCGAGAGGACCGCGAGCGCCAGGGCGGTCTTGAGAACGGGCAGCGAGAGCTGATGCGTGTAGACGCGGTACCTCAGCTCCTTGAAGCCCGCGAACGACATCGACACAATCTCGATCCACGCGAGCGCGGGAACGGAGATCACCATCAGTCTGAGCACGGGAAGCAGCTGGGGATTGCAGAACGTGGACATCGCCAGCGTGCGGGACAGGGCCAGAATCGCGATGACTACCACGGCCCCCAGCAGCGAGGTGAGCCGGAGTATGTTGAGTATGAGTCCCCTTATCTTCCCCTGTTCTTCGTGGGCGCTGTAGTGGGGAATGAACCGATCGAGCGCTCTCGGGGTCCCGCAGAGCACGAAGACCATAGCAACGGCAATCACTGACTGTGCCACCGCGAACGCGCCGAACTCGGCAGGGTCTAGATTGAGCAGTTTCGTATTAGTGTTGACAGTTGCCCCGGCCCTGGGCTGAGACAAGAGAGGGCCACATGGGGTATCCTTTCGAGAGTTGTGTGTCGTGACAAACCCACTCTCTCGGAGGAACTCCAATGACCCTCGAGGACAGTGTACATGCTTTTCGCCTCCATGCGCTACAGCGAGCTCAAGAACTTGGCAACGTCTCGGCCGCGTGCCGCGAGCTGGGTATCTCCCGAACGCTCTTCTACCGGTGGAAACGGGATGCAGAGCGGTATGGTCGGGACGCTCTCCATCCTCGGAGACGCTCTCCACGCCGTGGCCGTCCCCCGGCACTCGACACCCAGGACGAGAGGAGCATTCTGGCCATGGCGCTCGCATGGCCTACTGCCGGTCCCCAAAGGATCTCTGATGAGCTGTTGCGGGGAGTGGAGTTGCCCCGTTTTCACGGACAGTTCACAGCTTTCGATAATGCCGCTTCGGCACACCGCTTCCTCTCGTAGTTGATCGGCGACAGTTGACCTAGCCCGGAGTGACGACGATGCGGATTGTAGAAGCCCTCGATGAAGTCGAAGACTGCCATCCGCGCCTCCCGCTGAGTCTTGAACCGGTGCCGATATCAGCGGCATGAAGTTGTGAAGAAACACCGCCCTCAGCCGCGCCTCGCGGGACATGGCGTCTATCCGACGAGGTATCTTTTCCCCTTGGCAGAGCCCGAGGCTCGCCCCATCATCGTCCACCATGAGCACGTCGGAGAATACCGCCCCCACTTCGGGAGGCGATGCGTCGAAGATCCGAATCTGCCTGTCGAGCTTCTCAGGCGCCCACGAATCGTCTTGGTCGAGGAAGGAGACGAACTCACCCGCCGAGGATGCGATGCCCGTGTTCCGCGTGGCTGGTATGCCTCTGTTCACATCGTGACGGACGAGCTTCACCCTCCCGTCGCTCAGGTAGCCGCAGACGACGGCCGGAGACCCGTCGGTCGAGCCGTCGTCAACGACGACCACCTCCAGATCGCGGTAGGTCTGATCGAGAACCGATTCGATCGCGTCCCCCACGAGCGTGAGCTCCAGGCGCTCGGCCTCACCCATCATCGCGTAGGCCCGAAGCAGGGAGTCGATCCCGTGCCAGCGCTTGAAGTTCCCAACGAACAAGAACCCCGTACCAGCTACATCACTGTGGTCACGACGGTCGAGCTCGCGGCAGTCGCACCCATTGTGAGCGACGAGGACCTTCGCGCGGTCGCATCCCCGCTCGACCAACCTGGAGCGCAGAACCTCCGACACGGTGACGATCGCGGTCGCTCCTCACAGCCCCGTGTACTCCACCATCCTGGCGAGCCGCAGAAGAGGGCGGGGAAATCGCTCGAAGACGTGCGGCTCCTCGAACAGCGTCGAGTTGACCTCGACGACAAACGGTCTCGCCAAGAGGCGCAGCAGAAGGTAGGTAATGATGAAGTCGTAGTAGTGGCGGATGTACGGAAGCGCCCCCCGATGCCCGAGACAGCTGGCGAGCGCGGCGAACGGGAGGGCCATCCTGGAGACGCACGTCAGGAGGGACCGCGAGGGTCGACCACGGGAGGAAGAGAGAAATCGCTCGAGCGTGGCGTAACTCGACAGGCTAACGTCGTAGCCAAGCGCCTCGAGTCCAGACCGTGTTCCCGAGATATGCACAAACGGACCAGCGAACTCGTCCAACAGGCACGTCGGGTGTGCGATCATCTGTATTCGGCGTGGCGTCACGGTCTTGGGGCCGTCCATTCGCACTCACCTCGAGACTCAGCGTTGTCTGCGAGCCAGCTCACCAATGACCTCAGACCATCGGTCGCGCCACAACTCCCTTGAGAACGCGTCGACGGCAGTCCGGTGCGCGTTCCTGGCGATGCGACGCCTCAAGTCGTGGTCCCCTATGGCAAGGAGCAGGTTCGCTTCCAACGTAGCGAGTTCCGGTGTGCAAAGGAGGCCATTATGGGAATCGATGATCATGTTCGTTATGCCACCGACGTTCGTGGCCACGACCGCACACCCGGACGCCATCCCCTCGGCCACGCTCAAGGAGGTCCCCTCCGATGCGATGGACGGAACGATCACGATGTCGTGCCGCGAGCAGATGTCCCCGGCATCAGCTGATGCGTACTTGATGAAGCTGACCCTGGAATCGCCCTCCAGGGACTCCCTGAGGAACCCCTCGTCTGGTCCCTCGCCCGCCAGCGTGAAGGACACATCATTGCACTTCTTCAGCACGCTCCGCACGAGAGGGACCATCAGTCTCGTTCCCCTGATCGCCCTGAAGCGCCGCGCGAAGAGAACCTTGAGCTTGGTCCCCGAGCGCGACAGTTTCTCCTCAAGTTGCCGCTCGTCGATCGCATCCGCGAAGTTGGGAATGACCCAAATGTTACCTCGGGGAACCCTTCCCAGCACACAGCGATACCAGTTGAGGAAGTTGTGATCGACGCACACCTTGTTGGGGCAGTTCTCGAAGAGACGCGCGTACTTGGGCATCCTCACGTACTTCCAAAACGTGGAGAGATACCGAGCGTGGAAGACGGTACGGTTCGAGGTCAACCTCGTCGGAAGGTCCCAGCTGACGCCGTGCTGAATGAGAACCGAACGTGGATCCGACGTCCGGAGGCTGAAGTGATCCGCACAGAATACTCTGATCCGGTCACCCGGGGGCGCTCGTCTGTCGGCCTCTCTCACAAGCGGATCGGGACGGACACCTGACGCCCTGACACCTATCACGCGAAGTCCGTCCACATCGCGCTCGAAGTCCGCGTCCGCCAGCTGATACAGCACCGGCTTGTGACCCAGGTCCGCGAGCAGCTCGACGAGGCTTCGGATGTACGTCTGCACGCCCCCGACCGTGAGCTCGCGGCCGACTCGATCGAAGAAGCGGTAGAAGAACAGATCCGCGTGCACCGGCTCACCTCCTGATGAGGGCCGAACGTGGGGCGCCAGGCCCGGTCGGCGGACGTCGCACGGGGGAGGAACTCATCTCTTCACCAACCAGGACAGCAGACTCCCCCTGTCGCGCCACAGTACTACGACACCGAAGAGCACGGCCAGTATCGCTGCGGAGACGGCGAACTTGAGCGCGAATCCCGGCAACCCGGGCGCAAACGACACCCGGGAGAGCGGAAAGAGGATCAGCGCAGAGGCGATGCCCGCTGCGATCGCGGGGAGTATGCAGGTCCTCATGTAGACGGCGAACCGCATCCCGAGCTTGCGGAGAGCATACGCCGGTAGCCAGAATCCGCTTTTCGCCCACAGGCCGGCGGCCAGAGCGACCGCGGGCGCCATCGCCACTGGCAGATCGCCGACGCTCAGAAGCACAACCGCCAGCCCGATACTGCACACCGTGGTCGCGACGGAGGCCCACGTAAGTCCCCGCAGGATGCCCAGCCCCACGAGCGCCGACATCCATATGTCGAAGGCGCCGCCCGGGACCACGGCCAGGATGAGGACGCGCAGGACGAGAACGGTTCCAGCCGTCACGTTGCCCTTCAGCCAGAAGCTCAGGATGGACTCCGCGTAGACAAACAGCAGGAGTGACGAGAAGATGGTGAGGGCGATGCTCACGCGCGTTCCCGTTCCCACGAGCGATTTCAGTTCGGCGAGCTTCCTCTTCGCGTAGAGAGTCGTTATGGCGGGCAGGAACACGCTCTGAGCTCCGGTGAGAAACGTCCGAAGGTAGTGGGGAATCCTGCTGGCGATGCTGAACGCCGCCACGTCGCTGACGGAGCCCCACCGCCCGACCAAAAGCGTCATGGTGCTGTAGAGGATCAGCGTGCTGCCCGTGCGAGCGGCCGAGTGCCTCGTATGGGCGAGGAGTTCTGAAAGCGCGCTCCTGTCCGTCGAGAAGGGAACGATGCTAAGCCCGCGCACCAACCGCCGCGCCACGATCAGCATGAGGGCGGATGTCACAAGAGCGGCAGCCAGCGCGGCAGCCTGCACTGCCACAATGCTCTGCGCCATCCCGAGAGCCACCATGGTGAGCGTGACACGCAGCACGACGCCAAGGCTCGCGACCACATTGAAGTGAACATAGCGCTGGTACCCGCGCAGGACCCCGCCGAATGTAGAGCCGACCATCGTCAGACAAAGCGTACAGGCCACGAGAACGCACACAGCTCGCGCGTCGCCCGCGAGCTCCGCCGGAATCGACGGGAAGACTCTGACAAGAAGGGACGAGAAGGCAACGGACAGCCCGACGACAAGAACGCCGGCTGAGAGCAGCACCGAGAAGGACGCTGAGACGAATCGATTGACCTGCGGGGTATCCCCACGGTGATAGGCCGTGAGGCGATTGACGGCCAGCATCAGCCCGTTGTTCAGGACGGTGACATAGGACAACACCTGAGCGATCAGCACCCACACTCCGAAACCGTCCATCCCGACGCGCGAGATGATGAGGGGAACGAGGAACAGGCCGCCGGCAGCGTTCACGGCCATGTAGACCCAATTGGCTCCGATATTTGCAAGAAGGGTCCTTCGTTGCGACATCGGTCACCCGTTTTCCATGGGGCTCGGATCACGTTCCGGGCACGCCTTGCCCCCGAGCCGGAATCGCCGGCGTGCACGCTCTGGCCTCAAGCGGGTCGTCGAGTCAGTTCGATGCCCTTCCTCCCGGGCGGCGTCGACAAGAGGAAGATGGCGATTGCAGCTCTGGGGAACCCAGTTGACCATCTCGACGGTGTCGCGAAGAGCGCCGTCGTCAGCGTCACACAAGCCCCTCCGGTTCGAGTGGATCAGTGCCCCATCACGCCGAGCGCAACGCGCGCCTGGCATCTTCAGCTACTACGTCCGTCGATCTCGCTTCCCATCTGATCCAGGCGAACACCGTCACCAGGATGACCCCGGCCACAGGCAACCACGTGTTCGTGGCAAGGTCACCGGACGCCTGTGAGTGCACGAGCCCGTAGCAGTAGAAGGCCAAACTGACCGCGACCACTCTCCTTACCTTCAGATCCCTCGCCATCCGAGCCCTGGTGACGCTGCTGAAGAACGGAGCGATCGGGAGCGCCAGACAGCTCAGGAGAACAAGGAGGCCGATGAGCCCGTTCTCGAAGAGAACCTCCACCAACAGATTGTGCGGGTAGCTGACGCGGTCCCTGCCGAGGTAGAGATAAGCGAAACTGCCGGTCCCGCGACCGAAGACCAGGTCAACCACCGTCCCGTCGGTGTACGCCGTAAGCGCCCTGCGCCACGAGTCCATTCTCACGCGGGAGGAATCCTCCCAGGTGCCCGCGTAGCCCTCGCCGATGAACTCCCCGGGAAGGACAAACGCGACGGGAGCGCTGATGTCCTGCGTCAGAGCGGCGCGCATCGGCCGGAACTCCTGTCTTGGGCGTTTTCCTGACCCACCGTTGTAACGGAAGACGACGGCCACCAACCGAAATGCCTCATGGACGCTGCCGCCGTCGCGCAGAAGTGACCCAGCATGAACTCGCGGCCGCGATCTGCAGAGGGCGCGCTCGTCCACGGCACTGTCTCATTCACCCACCCCGGTGTGTCAGTCAGTGGCCACGTCCGGTTGCGCAAGGCTACCCAATCGCCCGCGCCGATGCAAGAGCAGCTGGCGCCAGCGGTGCGCGTCCCGGTCGGCGACCCCGACGCCACCGCTGTGAGCACGTCCCGCGACAGGGGGCCATCGACCTACACCTCTTCGATCGCCTCCGCGATGAACCTCTCCCCATTGTAGCAGGGGAGGATCACGGAGACGCGCGGTGCGGATGGTTGCCGATCGACCACGACGTTCAGCTCCGGAAGATCCAGTGTCGAACCCGCACCAAGCTAGCCTACTTCGGCGGCGCACACAAGAGCGAGCATGTCGAATCACCCGTCGGGATACCACGCTACTCCCGGACACGGAAGAGCCGCGTCTCGAGTCCCTGGAGCGCGGCTCTGCATGCCGAAGGCCCTGTGGCGCGTCTCGACTGCCTCGCGGTGAAGCGGCCCGACTTCCCGCATGGGCGTACCGTCGGCCGACGGATACCGGCGCGCCAGATCCGCCGCACTTACCTCACAACCGCCACCTTCGTGCTTGAGCGAACTCCGCCGGCCGCGCGCAGTCTGGCGAAGTAGACGCCGCTCGCGACGGGGTGCGACGATTCGTCCCGGCCGTCCCACTCGGCCGCGTGCCGCCCACCGCGCATGACGCGGTCCGTCAGCGTCCGCACGAGCCGCCCGCTCGCGTCGTATATGGTGAC
>DAOWCM010000281.1 GCA_030639555.1 Candidatus Eiseniibacteriota bacterium
AGGCGCTGACTGCAGGGTCTCTTGCTGCAAGAAGCACGCCATGGCCCGAGCGGCGGGAACGTGGTCCTCGACCTCCCAGGAAGTGGTTTCCGGTGTTACTTCCTGATGAATTACGTAGTCTGTGCGGACGTGTGAGGAGGACGAGCAATGAGAGCAGGCGTTGTGCAGTTCCAGCCGGAGTTCGGGAACGTCAACGGTAACCTCGAGACACTGCTGTCGATGATCGCGTCTGAGGAAGCCGACCTGTTCGTACTGCCGGAGCTGGCGCTGTCCGGGTACATCTTCGAGTCCAGGGAAGAGGCGCTGTCGCTTTCGCAGGGTCCGGGTGGGGAGGAGTTCGAAGGCGTGTCCGATCTGGCCCGCGACAGGGGGGCCACGATCGTGCTCGGTTTCGCCGAGAGGGCGGGGGAGCGGCTCTACAACTCATCGATCATGGTGTCCCCGGACGGGACGACCTCCGTGTACCGCAAGGTGCAGCTCTTCTGTGAAGAGAAGAAGATCTTCGATCCGGGCGACAGGCCACCGGCGGTCGTGGACGTCGCAGGCGTCAGGTTGGGGATGATGATCTGTTTCGACTGGATCTTCCCTGAGGTCGCACGCACTCTGGCCCTCAAGGGAGCGGATATCCTCTGTCACTCCACCAATCTGGTCCTTCCGTTCTGCCAGGACGCCATGGTGACACGGTGCATCGAAAACAGGGTCTTCGCACTTACATCGAACAGAGTGGGGACCGAGCGCCGAGCCGGTCAGGAACTCACGTTCACCGGCAGAAGCCAGGTGGTAACGCCCAGGGGTGAGATCCTGACGCGCGCCGACGTCGTTGGTGAGGGCGTGTTCGTAGTCGAGATCGACCCGATGCTGGCCCGCAACAAGACGATCACCGACGTCAATGACGTCCTCGGTGACCGCAGGCCCGAGCTCTACGAACTGGGCTGAGAGGCCCGGGAACCCACCCCAGAGGCGGAAATGCCCCCTGCGGGAGAGTCTTCCGGCCGGCAACCCGCTGGCATGCTACTTGCAGAATCCTGAGCCGGTGTAGAGGAGTATCTCGCACACACACGTTGGTGTGCGTGTCATGCATGCCCTGAGCACGTCTGCTCTCACGCTTCTTGAGGAAGACAGAGATGGAGCGCTCCGGTCCCAGTATCGAGGTCAAGGTCGTGCTTCTCGTAGCGGCGGCCCTCGTTCTACAGGATCTCGTGCTCTTCGCGATGTACGTCGGAGGCGCGAGACCGGGGACGATCCAGCTGGCGCTGGGAGGCGTGCTTGCCCTGTCTGTCGTTGCTGCCGCGGTGTGGGGGAACACGCTCGTCAGAGCGGTCCGGCGTCTGGTGCGCGCCTGTTACGTCGCGCGCCATGGCGACACGGGCGTGCTGTCGGAACTCACTCGCACGGACGAGCTGGGGCAGCTGAACGACGAGATCAACAAGCTCGTCGTGCTTATCAGGGATTCCACGGACACACGGTCCGAGCTCACGTCGAGCAAGGACGTCATCGGGGAGCTCGAACGCACTGCTCCGGAGATCATGAGGTCTTCGCACGAGCTCCTCGTTTCCCTTAAAGAACTCCGCGAGGGCGCCGCCGCAGAAATCGCCATACTCCGGAAGGTCGCCGGGTGTCTGGGTGAGGCGCGCGGGCTTGTCGGAGATGTGGCCAGGGGGACGTCCGGCAGCCGGGCGTCGAGTGATGCGGCGGCCAGGCTCAAGTCGCTGGGGTCGCTCGCTCGGGAGACTGAGCTTCTGGCGGATGCCGTGGTCGATGAGGTGGCCCGTCCGTCCGTTGACGAGGCCTCTCTCGCCAGAGCCGTCAACGGGCTCAGAGATGCGGCCCGCACGATGGCGGAGGTCGCGGCACAGGCCGTCGGGCCGCTCGAGAAGAGAAGAGAAGACGCGGAGGCGGCGCTTAAGGCGGCCGACAGGATAATCACGGCGGAGACGGAGAAGGCCGATGGCACCCGCGTGGCGGAACTGATGGAGAGAAGTGCTAAGAATGGGCTTGCAGAGGCGATGCGACTGGCGACTACGCTCAGGAAACTCGGTGTGGTCCTCGAGGCGTACGCGGCAAGGAGGCGCGATCGCCACGTCTGAAGTCGTCAACGAGATTCACGGCGGGGCCTCGCCTTTGCGGCGGGGCCCCGCTGCTGTTGGTGGGGCGGACCGCTCTAGCTGATGATGGGACGCGGGATTGCGCGGGGCGGGGGTCCTCTCCGGGCGCACGAGGCACGCGCTGGCATGTCGGTTGCTCTGAAACCACCTCGCAGGAACGTATCAAGCGGGGTGAGGGGACTGGTGGGCGGCGCCGGCTCGTGCGGAGGAGCCGGTGTGGTGTGGTGGTGACGACGCTGGGCGCGCCTGGCCAGGCCCCGAGGCCCTGCCGGTGAACCCTGCGGAATCGGACGGGCATGCAATGAGAGGGGCGACCGCAGCACACAGGTGTCCTGGCCGGGCCGCAAGGGCTCGGCCCGTGGGCCGTCATGTCAGCGGCGGTCCCATCGACCCCGCCGACCTGGCAAGATTGAACTCCCTTCTGGTCGCGGACATTCGATTCGCGGTGGAGCCGACGCGCGAGCCGGCCTCTACCGCGAGGGGCGTCCTGACGCACCGGGTTTCCGGCAGGCGGGAGAGGAGCGCCTCGTTCCCGGTCATCTGCTCCGCGGTGCGGCGACAGCTGCTGCACTCGCTGGCAGGTAGTCTCGCCGAATGCGCGATGACCCTTGGGCTCGGAGCCGGCGTCTACCGGGAATCCCGCGCTGCCCCCGGATCCCTTGCTGCCCAGAAGTTCCGAGCCGCCGGCGGGACCGCCGTGGGCCGACCGGTCGGGCGCGGCAAATCGCCTTGAGCGCATGACCCTCCTGTGTGACAATCCGAATGCGATGGGTTCACACGCGTGACAGCCGGAATCGCTAACGGCACAGGAGGTCCTATGAGCGCCGCACTCGACAGGGTGGTCGACAGCTATGTGAGCACGCTGCTCGCCGACTATCCGGTTCTCGCGACATTCCTGGGTGTCCACGACCACGACGCCGAACTGGGTGAGTTCTCGCCTGCTGCCCAGGATGGGAAGAACGGCCATCTGAAAGGACTCCTCTCGGAGCTCGAGGCTCTTTCTCTGGACGACGAGCCCCTCGAAGCGCGAATCGACGCGGCGGCACTTCGGGCCTCGCTGAGACGTTCCGTGTTCGAACACGAGGAGCTCCGCACGCACGAGTTGAAACCCTCCGAGTACGTTGCAACGGCGCTCTCCGGGTGCAACGAGCTCGTTCTCGGCGACTTCGCTCCGTTGCCGGACCGCGCTCGCTCGCTTCTCGGCAGGCTCGAGCAGATCCCCGGCGTCCTCGCGGCGATGCGTGAGAACATCAAGCAGTCGCCGAGTGTGTTCGCGACCATCGGAGCCGAGATCGCCAGGGGTGGAGTGGGGTTTGTCAGTGCGGTGGTACCGGGAATCGCAGAGGAGGTGCCATCGCTTCGGACCGATCTTGAGAGGGCAAGCGCGGCGGCGGCTCAGGCATTCG
>DAOWCM010000394.1 GCA_030639555.1 Candidatus Eiseniibacteriota bacterium
ACGTACTTGTCCTCGCCCTCGGAGATCGCCTCGACCGGGCACGCGCTGACACAAGCGCCACACGCCGTGCACTCGTCGGTGATCACGTATGCCACTCACTACCTCCTGACAAAGAGTTCTCTTACTGCCGGTACTACCAATCGACCCGAACGTGTGTCAGAGCGCCCGTGTCAGACCTCCATCAACTCGGTTTCCTTCGCCGCGAGGACGTGGTCGATCTCGTGGATGCGCTCGTCGGTCATCTCCTGAACGGTCTTGTCGCGAGCACGGTGGAAGTCGTCCTCGGATATCTCTCCGTCCTTGTGCTTCTTCTTGAGAGTCTCGTTGACATCGCGCCGGACGTTCCGAACCGCGACGCGGCCCTCCTCGGCAAGCTTGTGCACGTAGCGGACCATCTCCTTGCGCCTCTCCTCGGTCAGGGCAGGGATGGGTACGCGGATGAGGTTGCCATCGCTCGACGGGTTCAGGCCCAGGTCGGCTGAACGGATCGCCTTCTCTATGTCTCCGACTATCTTCCTGTCCCAGGGCTGAACGACCAGAAGGCGCGCCTCAGGAACACTGATGTTGGCCACCTGTCTCAGGGGGGCCACGCTCCCATAATACTCGACCTTGACCCCGTCCAGAAGCGCCACGGTCGCCTTCCCCGTGCGAATCTTCGCGAACTCCCTTCTGACTGCCTCGACGGCCTTCTCCATCCTGTTCCCGGCATCAGCAAAGAGCTCGTCCATTGACTAGCCTCCCTTGACGGTGGTTCCCACCGGCTCTCCCGCGACCGCCCTGGCGATGTTGCCTGGCACCGCGAGAGCGAAAACGACCAGGGGCACTCCCTGCTCCCTGGCCAACGACACGGCGGTCATATCCATGACCATGAGCCGCTTCTCAAGCATCTCCTGATAAGTCACGCTTGCAAAACGGACCGCGTCAGGGTTCCTGGCGGGGTCCGAGTCGTAGACGCCGTCGGCCTGCGTGGCCTTGAGGAGCGCGTCGGCTCCTGTCTCGGCTGCTCGCAGAACGGCGGCGGTGTCTGTGCTGAAAAGCGGGTTGCCCGTACCGGCGCCGAAGATGACGACGGCGCCCCCCGACAGATGGGCATCGGCCACCCTGTGGTCGAACGGCTCCGCAATCCGGCCGCAGGGAATCGCACTCATGAGCGCGGCCTTCTGCCCCAGCGACTCGAGCGCTTCCCTAAGCACGAGCCCGTTCACCAGGGTCGCCGCCATTCCGGCAAGATCGGAAGCGACGCGGTCGCCCCCCCCGGCGGCCACCGCGATACCTCGTAGGATATTGCCGCCGCCAATCACGACACCTATCTCTGCACCGGTGTCCGCGGCGGACTTGATCTCCATCGCCAGTCGCACGGCGGACTCGCGTGACACGGGTGCGCCGCCCTCGCCCAGGAGAGCTTCTCCGCTCACCTTCAGAACTACGCGTCTATACGCAGCAGGCACCTGAGGCTTCCTCTTGGCCCTCCGGCGCGTTCTCGCCCAGCTCCATCCGGACGAAGCGCGCGATACGGATATTCTCGCCCAGGGTCGCGATCGTCTGCGTGAGGAGATCGCCGATGGTGATGTCGGTGTCCTTCACGAATGGCTGCTCCAGCAGGCAGACCTCAGAGTAGTATTTCCCTATCTTGCCGTCCACAATCCTGGCGACGATATTCTCGGGCTTGCCGGACGCCAGAGCCTGTTCCGTGTAGATGCTCCTCTCGCGCTCCAGCACGTCCTGGGAAAGCTCCTCCCTCTGGATGACCAGAGGGCTCTGGGCGGCCACGTGCATGGCAACGTCCTTCGAGAACGTCTGGAAGAGATCCGTCTTGGCCACGAAGTCGGTCTCACAGTTAATCTCAACAAGCACGGCCAACTTCGACCCCGCATGGACGTAGGAAGCGATCAGGCCCTGGCCCGTCGCGCGCTCGGCCCTCTTCGCGGCCTTCAGTATCCCCTCCTTGCGGAGGTGATCGACGGCCTTCTCCACGTCGCCGCCGGTCTCCTGCAGCGCGGCCTTGCAGTCCATCATACCCGCTCCGGTCTTCTCCCGGAGCTCCTTCACCTGAGCAGCGGAAATGCCCATTCCATTCTCCAATGATGTGTGTGACGTAAGATGTGCGAAGAGCGCTCAGACGCTGTCTACTGCGCCTGAGGCGTGGCCTCACCGCTCTCGCCGCCTGTCGCAGCAACGGCGGCGGGCTCGACAGCATCCGCGCCCTCGAGGGAGGTCGTCTTGACCTCCAGCACGGTGTCCGCGACGAACGACGCGAAGAACCTGATCGACCGGAGCGCGTCGTCGTTGCCCGGAACCGGGAACTC
>DAOWCM010000265.1 GCA_030639555.1 Candidatus Eiseniibacteriota bacterium
CGAACGGTCCCGGTCGCGCTGGCACTCTTCGCGGGGCTGCACGAGCTGCCGTGGGCGACGATCGCGGCCGCCACGGTCGTGAGCGTACTGCCGGTTCTCGCGCTGGTCGCGCTCTTCCAGAGAAGGATCGTGGAGGGGTTGACGAGCGGCGTGGAGCGGTAGCCTATTCCATCCAGTCCGGCCGCTTTTCGGAAGGCAGTCTGACGACCTCGAAGAGAGTCGCGATGTACTCACCGTCGGGACCCGCGTGGTTGGGGTTGATGTACTCCCAGACGACGGTCCCCTCGGGAGTCACCTCGAACGCCCTGCCGTTGTCCGATTCGGTGATGAGTGTGTTGCCGTTCGGAAGCCTCTGGTTGGACCCGCACGTTTCACTGTAGAAGGGACGCTCCGGCGTGCCCCGGTAGCTCCACGCGACGGTCTGCGAGAACGGGTCGAGCTCCATGACCTCCGAAACTTCCGTCCCTGCCTTGTTGTCGAAGATGAGCATCCTGCCGTTGGACAGTATCGTCGGCTGGTGCTGCTGCCTCCACATCCCGGTGAGGGCCCAGACGACCGTCTCTCTGTTAGGATCGACAACCGCTACCGTGTCGAGCATCAGGACGGAGATGAGGAGGTTACCGCCGCTGAACGCGGGTGACTTCGCCGCGAGCCTGCCGTCCAGGAGCTCGAGTGTGTTGGTGTGGAAGATGTCGCCCCCCCAATCCATCCCGATCAGCATGGACGCGAACGACGACTGCTCGAACGCCTCGAGAAGCGAGAATCGTAGGATGACGTTCCCGTTCGCGTCGAGGTAGGCGACGAAGTCCTCGAGCACCGGATGCCTCTTGCTGATGCGGGGCACGAGCCTCGCCTCGCGGTCGAGAACGCAGAAGCCCCCGTCCGGTGTCCGCTCCAGGTCGTGGTGGTATCCGCCTTCCCTCGCCCAGATGAGCTTCGAGTCCCTGTCCAGCCTGACGATGCCCAGTCCCTCGTAGATGGCGACGATGCCACCGTCGTCCAGCAGCAGGACGCGCCGCCAGTACTCGTCTCCGGTAATCTCAGGGGAAACCTCGCGGCCCGGCCACGCCGTCCGGAAGTCGAGCTGCCACTCGTGGACCACGCTCCCATCCATGTCCATGAGGGCGGCCCAGGGCCGGTGGCCGGACACGAGTAGATTGAGCCCGGACGCCACTCGGCCCTCGTCGTGTACCGTCACGCCTGACCGCTCCCCCACGGGCACGGAACCGGTAAGGTAGCCGATCGACTCGAGCCGCGACATCTCCTCCTTCTGCTCCTCCGTGAGTTCACCCCCCACCGGCCGGGACCGCGAGCGGTTCCAGAGGCCCGTCGCGGGGACGCCGGCGTCATGGCCGTCGCGGGCGTCACCACGGAGAGTCGAGAGGACCGTCCGCGCCAGCGCATAGGGAAAGCGCTGGGTCCGCTCCGCGAACATGCCGTAGCCGCAGCCGACCACCAACACGGCGATGACGAGGACGAGTCGGATGACGTTTCGATTGCGGGCCACGTGAACCTCGACTTCCCTGCAGAAACGGTGGGACTACACTCCTGGCGAGTCTACCACGGGGCGCCGCGGGTTTCAAAGTTGACGCGACCGGCGCCAGCGGGTACGATTGACAACTGTGGTGCACACACCCCGGGACCCCTGACAAGAAAGGGTTTCAGATGAAGGGCGTCTTTGTCGCAGTTCTCGCCCTCGTGGCCTTGTTCTGCCCGGCTGTCTCCCTCGCCGATACTGTGTACGTAGATTACGACGGGAACGGCGACTACACACGCATTCAGGACGGAATCGACGCTGTCTCAGACGGTGGGACCGTCTGGGTCACTGCCAGCTTCGGCGGCCCGGCCACGTTCCGCGGCGCCGGGAACTGCGATCTGGATTTCGGCGGGAAGAACATAACGCTCTCGGTCCTCGCGGGGCAGCAGATATCCATCGACTGCGAAGGTGCGGCCAGGGCAATTCTGTTGTCGACCGGCACCGACTCGACGTCGCACATCATGGGGTTCACGTTCCTGAACGGGCACGCGTCCGACGGCGGAGGCGCCATCAGGTGCGACGGCGGCTCCCCGCGCATCTCCGACTGCGTATTCCGCGACAACTCCGCCCCGGACGGCGGCGCGATCATGCTCACGCAGGGCCCGGCCCGCATCACAAACTGCGTGTTCTACGGGAACTCGGCCTCGAACCGCGGCGGGTCGGTCTACGCGGCGGACTCGGACGTCACGGTCAGCGGCTGCACGTTCAGTGACAACGACGCCGTGAGGGGTGGGGGACTTGCCATGGTCGGCTCCAACCTGACTATGGTGAGCTGCACGCTGGCGAACAACGAGGCCGTCTTCGGCTCGAGCGTCCGGTTTGATGAGGGGTCGACCGCGACGATAGAACAGTGCGTGCTCGCGTTCGGACGAAGTGGACAGTGCCTGTGGGGCGGCACTCCCGAGACGTTCCACTGCTGCGTGTTCGGCAACGATAACGGCGATGACCTGCCGGGCACCCCGCATGACAACCTGTTCCTCGACCCACTGATCTGTGGCCTCTACGGCGCCGACGGCGGCAACATGAGCCTCTGCAGCAACTCGCCCTGCCTGCCGTCCAGCGCCAGCAACCCCTGGGGCCTTCAGATAGGCAGCAGAGTGCAGGGCTGCCCCGATTGCGACTCCCCCATCGAACAATCCAGCTGGGGCACTATCAAGGCGCTCTTCAGGTAGCCCGGCTGCTCTCGGCGGGTCTTTCCGGGCGCTCCGGCGCCCCTCCCACGACACCCCCCGGTCCTCTGTTCCCCCCTCAATGCCCTCCTCAGGCCCGGAATTTGCTCTACTGAACACCGCACACGCGGGCACAACACCGGGAGATCTCGGTGCACACGCAGTTGTGTACGTCTGCCAATACACAACCTGTGCGTACATGGCATTGATAAATCTCTGCACCACCCTGATATTGGGCATCCAGGAGCTTGACAGATACCATGCTCACCACTACAATCCGCGCAGTTGTGATGGCACGGGTTGGCACCCTGCCCCGGAAGATCCGGGTCAGCAACAAGCGATTGCACATGTCACGATTCAAGCTGTTGTTCATCCTGGGCATTCTCGCCCTGGTGTTGTTCTTCCCTACGCACACCGTTCGCGCGGATACTTCGTCGCGCTCGTCGGCCAGTTCGCACGTGCTCGTGGGAATGACGCCGAACGCGGACTTCGAGGTCACGTGCGACGACTCTCTCGTGTCCCCCGACCCCGTCACCTCCGACGGATCGGGGATCGTCGGATTCACACTCGACGGTGACGACTTCCCGAACGGGGGAATCGTCTGCGTGCGCCCGCCTGGGTTTCCCGAGGTGCTGAACTGCACGATCGGCATACTCGATACGAGCGCCGTCTTCTTCTGGCAGACCGACAGACCCGCGCTGTCGCACGTCGAGTACGGAACCTCGAGCGGGCACTATCCCTACTCCTCCGAGGAACAGCCCGGGCCGACCGCCGACCACAGTGCTGTGCTCGCGCCGCTCACTCCCGAGACAACCTATTTCTACCACATGGTGTCCACGGACGCGTTCGGCAATCAGGCAGTCACCGATGAGCTCTCTTTCGACACATGCCCCCTTCGCCCGGACATCGTCGGAACGACCGCGGAGGACGTGGCGGAGACGTCGTTCAGCGTCGTCTGGACGACAAGCACACCCGCTGATTCGCGCGTCGAGTACGGCCGGAACGAGTCGTGCGACGACGGCGTAGTATCGCTCCCGGACCTTGTCACG
>DAOWCM010000379.1 GCA_030639555.1 Candidatus Eiseniibacteriota bacterium
AGTTGGGCGTCCTGCCCAGTAGCTCCTCAGGCTGCATGGTTGATACCTCTCTTCGTTGCCGTCTCCTTGCGCGCGACCGCCATTTCCAGGAGGACAGATGTGAAAACGATAGTGGGGTTCGAGTATCGTTCGATCGCCCGTCGCGCGTCGTCTACCTTGTCAATCAGCCGTCCCAGCGTCTCGACGTCCATCGCGTCGGCAGTATCTGTCAGCTCTGCCAGGTGCTCCGAGTAGAGCAGGTGAGGCGTGGCCGCCTCCTTACCTCTCTCCGAGAGTTTCAGGACGTCGCGATACCACAGCAGCATCAGGTCCAGAAGCCGCTGCTGTTCCGTGCGGCCCAGTCGAAAAGCGAGCCCCGTCGCTTCGTTGACGAGAGACGCGACGTCCTTGGTTCGCCTCCCCACCATCAGGTCGGCCACGCGCTTGAGGTCGACCATCGGGCCCTGCTTGTCGGTCCTGACCGCTACGCCGACGCTGCCCTGGGCGAGCGAAGAGGCAGTCCTAGCGCGGGCCTCGTCGAACCCGAGCCGCGGGTCCGCGAGCAGCACCTCCTCGACCACGTCTCTCCCGAGGCTCGCGAACGGTATCTTCTGACAGCGCGAAACGACGGTCGCGGGCAGCGCGTTCGGCCTCGAGGACGTCAGGATGATGACCGTTCTGTCAGGAGGCTCCTCCAGTGTCTTGAGCAATGTGTTGGCGGCCTCCGTCGTCATCATGTCCGCGTCGGCCAGCACGAACACCTTCCAGGGACCAATGTAGGGCCGCTGGTTGGATTTCGCCACTACCTCTGAAAGGACGGTCTCCACGGAGATGATTGCGGTCTTCCGCCCGAAGTCCTGCTCGCGGTAGCCGTCCTTCGCGTACCCCACGAGGAGCTCACGTCTCTCGGCGGGCTTGAGCGTCGTGGGAACCGGGAAAATGAGGTGGATGTCCGGATGCGAAAGCCCCTCGGCCATCCTGCAGCTCGCGCACTTGCCGCAACCGGAGAGCCCTTCTTTCTCGCAGTTCAGCGCCTTCGCGAACGCGAGGGCGGTGGTCTCCTTCCCGACGCCATCCGGGCCCTGGAAGAGATACGCGTGAGAGAGCCTCTCCGACTCAAAGGCGGCCCTGAGCAGGCCGATGGCCTTGTCCTGCCCTTTGATCTGCGCCAGGCTCATTGTTCCTCCAGGAATCGCTTCACGAAGGGGCACCCCTGCCCGGTAGTCCCGCCCCGTGGTCCGGATGGATCACTGGACCAATCCGCCAAAAGCCCCGGGGGGACGTCATCAACCCGAACTGCCCGCCCGAAGCTAACTTACGATTCTATCTGGCACGTCGAGCGGCAGTCAAGCCGATTCAGCGAGACGCCCCGCGATGCCTGCCGCCAGGCGCACTGCGGCAATCATGCTCCCCGGATCCGCCTCCCCTCGCCCGGCGATCCCGAAGGCCGTCCCGTGGTCGACAGACGTGCGGACCACCGGGAGACCAAGGGTCAGGTTGACGCATTGTCCGAAACCCCAGAGCTTCGCAGCGATCGTGCCCTGGTCGTGATACATCGCCAGGATCGCATCGTACAGGGACCCCGGGCCGCCGGAATCGGGGTCACCGTGCCCGACGAAGATCGAATCGGCGGAATAGGGACCCGACGCATCGATGCCGGCATCCCGCGCTCTTGCTACCGCCGGCGCGATGACGCGCTCCTCCTCGTCACCGAACCTCCCGTCCTCTCCCGCGTGCGGGTTGAGCCCCGTCACCGCTATCCTTGGCGAGCGGACTCCCAGCCACGACCCGAGGCCGCTCGCGAGTATCTCCAGCTTCCCGGCAACGAGCTCCGTGGTGAGGGCCGCCGGCACTTCCGCCAGAGGGAGATGCGTCGTGGTGAGAGCCACGCGGCGTCTCCCTTGCACGAAGGTCATGACGAATCCAGCCGCGCCCGTGAGGGCTGCCAGGAACTCCGTGTGCCCCGGGAAAGTGGCGCCGGTGGCGGCGATCGCCGCCTTGGAGACCGGCGCGGTCACCATGGCCTCCGCACCGCCGGACATACAGAGACGAGCGGCCGCTTCGATCGACGCCAGAGCTGCGCGGGCCCCGTCGTCCGTCGGGCGCCCGGCGTCCACTACGCCGGCCGAGACGCCGATGTCCAGAACGCTGGCAGGAAGAGGAACGGACAGCCGCCGCGCCCACTGCTCGAGGACTGCCGGGTCCGCGGCAATCGTCAGGTCGCAGTCGCGCGAGATCGAGGTGTCGGCGAGGACCTTGAGCGCCACCTCAGGCCCGACCCCGGCCGGGTCGCCCATCGTAAGCACGAGCCGGGGCCGGCGGGCCGCGCTGCCGCCGCCCGCGGCCACACTCGCACCGGACGAGTGTGAAACTGAGAGGGCCAGCCGTGGCTGGCCCCTAGGCGTCCGACGCACGTGCATCTTCAATGACCTCGTAAAGGGTGCGCGCCTTCTCCTTGCTCACATTGCCCCTGGGGAGCGCGAGC